>JALFXV010000116.1 GCA_022786545.1 Selenomonadaceae bacterium | reverse complement strand
CACAACTAGGAGCGAGAGCGTGTTTCTGAGGGTACTGCCGTAGACCATCCCATTTTTAATCTGAACAGAGTGCACGAATCAACAAAACTCATCCGTTAATGTTCCAAAAGTCTCGAACTTTCACGGCGACAAACTGAAATTTTACTTTTTGCTTTTTAGCTTTGTTTTGCTTTGTGAGGCTAGCGTATCAAGCGGTAGTAACCCACGGTCAAGAGGATGGGAAAATATTTTTTTGCAGCGCAAAATTGTACTAGTGGTACTGTTGACGATATGGCGGTTTTGTTTCATAATATTCTATGTGGAGTATGTTTGTGTGGAGCGATATTTCCTGAGGTGAGGGAAGTTTGTCAAAGGGGGCGCGGAAGGTTGCTGGAAAATAAGCTTGGGATTTTGAATGCTGCGGAGCTGGCAAGGACAGAGGAACAGCTCAGTAAGAAGTGTGCACTGGAAATGTTCGAGACTGGTTTTTTGGACAGCCTGCAGCCGGGGACTTTTGCCAGCCTGTCTGTCATTCATCGGTATTTGTTTGGGGATATTTATGCCTTTGCCGGGGAAATGCGCACAGTAAATATTGCCAAAGGCAATTTCCGCTTTGCTCCTGTGATGTATCTCAGGGAGGCAGTGAGCAGCATTGAGAGGATGCCCCAGTCTGATTTTGAGCAGATTGTGGAAAAATATGTGGAGATGAATGTGGCGCATCCATTCCGGGAAGGGAACGGCAGGAGTATGCGCATCTGGCTGGATGTTATTTTGAAGGCAGAGATAGGGCGCGTGGTGGATTGGAGCCGCGTGGACAAGGAAGAATATCTTTTGGCCATGGAGCGCAGCCCGGTCAGGGATATTGAGATAAAGCATCTGCTGCAGAATGCCCTGACGGATAAGATTGATGACAGGGCTGTGTACATGAAGGGCATTGATTATAGCTATTACTATGAAGGGTATGCGGAATATAGAACTGAGGATTTGTAAAATATGGATGGAAAATGCAGGAAAAGATTTGATTCATACAAAAAATCCCTTGCCAGCCTGGCGGAAGCAAGGGAAAGGGATATGAGAGATTCCTTTGTACTCAGCGGCACCAGTGCCAAGTTTTCTATTACTTTTGATTTGGCATGGAAGGTCATGAAGGATATTCTGGTGCAGCATTATGCTATCATTGATTTTGTGGCAGTTTCCCCTAGGGAGGTTTTGCGTGCCGCTTTTAGGGCGAAGCTGATAGATGACGAGGTATGTTTTTAGGCAGGTGAGGTTATGGTAGTACATGGTGCGGTGATTATTGAGCAGGGGGTGACCTTTGCCATTGTAGTGGTAAAGCAGATTGTTACCCAGTATACGGTGCGGGCAACCAGGTTCCGGCAGTCTATTGCGCCGTTTTTTCCCAATATGCCCATTATCCTCATGTCCCAGGACAGGGAGGGCAATCCCCATTATTATGGCAGGAAGGATATTGTGGATTTCTTGAAGACTGTGCCTCTGGATAAAATTCCCTGGAAGACATATCATATATACTGATTGAGATGCAATCATGCAAAAAAGACTCCCTGTTCTCGAGGGAGTCTTTTAGCGTTAAATAGTCAGGGGAGTAGCTATCGCCTCACAGGCAGGAAATAGTCGGGGATGTCAGATGGCGCCAAATGCCTGCAAATGGTCGTTTAACAGGCGGTCTATGACTCTGGGGCGATAGTTTCTTTTGGTCATTTTGCACACCTCATTTTATGCTGCTGCAAAAATTCCAGGCGCGTAGATGTGCAGGTGTACAAGTTAAGGACGTGCAAAGAAGGGAAGGCTGTATTATAATACTGATATGGCAGTTCTTTTTTTGCTTTGAAAAAAGAACTTGAAAATAATTCTCAACTGTGCTATATTAATTTTGCAAATGATAATTATACTCAGTTGAGAGGTGAGGAGATGGACAGGAAACAGTTTGACCAGCTGTTGGCGCTGCACTGTGCGCCTACCCTGGCAGGGCTGAAGGCTGCCAGCATGGTGGCGCTGCCGGGGAGGAGCCTGGCGGAGCTGCAGGGATTTTTTGCCCTGTATGAAAAATGCTTTGAGTGCAAGGGGCTGAAGGTGCTGGAGCTTCGCCGCCAGAGGGCTCATGTGCTGCTTTTGATATACCGGCCTGTGATACTGCAGCGGCTCCTGCGGCGCAGCAAGGCTCAGGCGTTGCTGGCAGAGTGCGGTTATCCGCCCCGGGGCTCCCTGGATGAGCTGCTGCGGCATCTGAAAGAGAGGATGCATCCGTCAGGGGCTGGCGGCAGGTATGCAGGGACAGGGGATTGTGCATGTGCTGGTGGCATGGGAGCAGGCGCAGGGGAGAGCTTTCCCCATGAGATAGGGCTGTTCCTTGGCTATCCCCCTCATGATGTGGAAGGGTTTATCCGATATGGAGGGCAGAATTTCCGCCAGTGCGGCTTTTGGAAGGTTTATGATAATGAAAAGGCTGTCCTGCACCTGTTTCACTGCTATGCGGCATGTATCAGAAGGATATATGACAGCTTGCAGGAAGGTGCAAGCCTGCAATCCATGATTTGCAGTGCGGCATGACAGAGAGCTTTTGTGATGCTGCGGCATGACAGGCAGATTTTTGTGCTGTAGAAGCATTATAAGCAGATTTTCGTGATGTGATGAGAAGGAGTGGATTTTTTATGAAGTTGGCAGTTGTGTATTGGAGCGGTACCGGCAATACGGAGATGATGGCAAAGGCGATGGCCGAGGGGGCGAAGGCTGCCGGTGCGGAGGTGGAGCTCCTGACGCCGGATTTTTTCCCGGCCTCAAAGCTGGCGGATTTTGACGCTTTGCTGCTGGGCTGCCCGGCTATGGGCAACGAGGTGCTGGAGGAGGCGGAGTTTGAGCCCATGTTTACCGCCCTGGAAAAGAAGCTGGCAGATGTGCCTGTGGGACTGTTCGGCTCCTATGGATGGGGCAGCGGCCAATGGATGGAGGACTGGCAGAACAGGTGCAAGGAGCACGGTGCCAAGGTCTTCGGTGAGGGGGTAATTGTCAGCAATACCCCGGACGATGAGGCTCTGGCAGGGTGCAGGAGCTTTGCAGAGGATTTTGTCAGGGCAAACAGCTGAGGAAAATGCCTTGCGGTAATAGCTGACGATTGAACGAAAAATACATATTATTTTCTCCGGCTAAAAGGATTTTTGGCCCCTGTATTAAATATCACAGTATATGGTATAAGTACCTGCTATTTTGGTGCTTCGCCACGTGCTGTGATATTTTTTTGCGGAAGTCATCAGGGAGGAGGCTGCTTTTTTGGAGGGGAAGCATCAGAGGGGATTTTTTGGGGGGAGAATAATTCTGATAAATTTCATCGGGATTATTGACAAGGGGTATTCATACGCTTATAATAGGTAATAGTAATTCTGAGTATTTTAGTAAGAAATAGTCCTTTGAATTTTGTAATTTTGCAATTTTATCATGTAGATTGTGTGACGTGTATTGCGTGTGGTGTATTGCGCATTACCTATTGTGTGTATGTTTGTATTAGGAGAGTTTGTCATGAGCAAGAAGTTATTGGAAATCAGGGATTTGCATGCAGGTGTGGCCGACAGGCAGGACAAGGGTGAAATCCTGCGGGGGCTGGACCTGGAGATTAATGCAGGTGAAATCCATGTTATTCTGGGGCCTAACGGCTCCGGCAAGTCAACGCTGATGAACGTGATTATGGGGCATCCCAAGTATGAGGTGACTGGCGGCAGCATCGGCTTCGAGGGGGAGGATTTGCAGGCGCTGAAGACCTTTGAGCGTGCCCGCAGGGGGATTTTCCTGTCCTTCCAGAACCCGGAGGAAATTCCGGGCATTACGGTGGAGAATATGCTCCGTGCTTCCCGGCAGGCTGTTACCGGCCAGCCGGTGAAAATCATGAAGTTCCGCAAGGAACTGCAGGCAGCTATGGAGGAATTGCAGATTGAGCCGGAGTATGCCGGGCGGTATATGAACGTGGGCTTTTCCGGTGGCGAGAAGAAGCGCAACGAGATTTTGCAGCTGCTGCTTCTCAATCCTAAGCTGGCTCTTTTGGATGAGACTGACTCAGGGCTGGACGTGGATGCGGTGCAGATTGTGTCCAGCGGCGTCAGGAAGTTCCACAATGAGGATAACGCCTGCCTGATTATCACCCACAACACCCGCATCCTGGAACAGCTTTTCGTGGACAGGGTGCATGTGCTTTTGAACGGGCGGATTGTGGAGGAAGGCGGCCCTGAGCTGATTGAGAAGATTGACAGGGAAGGCTTCGGCTTTTTGAAGCAGGATTGAGAGGCAGGACTATGGAAAACAGGAAAAAGACCTTTGTGGAGGATATTGAGCGTACCCTCTACGATATCAGGAATGAGGACCGTTCTGCCTACAAATCTCAGGCAGGGCTAAGTGAGGAAGTAGTGCGGGATATTTCAGCCAGAAAGCATGACCCGGAGTGGATGCTGGAACGCCGCCTGGAGTCCCTGAAGGTGTACAACAGCCTGGGGCTGCCTACCTGGGGGCCCGACCTTTCCGAGCTGAATATGGAGGAGATTGTGACCTATGTGCAGCCGGATGCCAAAATGGCCGGCAAGTGGGAAGATGTGCCGGAGGATATCAAGTCCACCTTTGACCGGCTGGGCATCCCGGAGGCGGAAAAGGTGTCCCTGGCTGGCGTAGGTGCCCAGTATGACTCCGAGGTGGTGTATCACAGCATTCAGGATAGCCTTATCCAGCAGGGGGTAGTGTACACGGATATGGAGACTGCCCTCAGGGAGTACGAGCCTTTGGTCAAGGAGCATTTTATGCGGCTGGTGCCGCCCAAGGACCACAAGTTTGCGGCCCTCCACGGGGCGGTGTGGTCAGGGGGCTCCTTTGTCTATGTACCGGAAGGGGTGCATGTGGATATTCCTTTGCAGTCCTATTTCCGCCTGAATGCGGCAGGGGCAGGGCAGTTCGAGCATACGCTGATTATTCTGGAAAAAAATTCCAGCCTGCACTTTATTGAGGGGTGCAGTGCGCCAAAATACAACGTGACCAACCTTCATGCAGGCTGCGTGGAGCTGTTCGTGGGGGAGGGGGCAAGGCTCCGCTACTCCACCATCGAGAACTGGTCCCGGAACATGATGAATTTGAATACCAAGCGGGCTCTGGTGGAGAAGGACGGCATTATTGAGTGGGTGTCCGGCTCCTTCGGCTCCCATGTGTCCATGCTGTATCCATGCAGTATTCTCCACGGGGAGCGTGCCCGCTGCGAGTTTACCGGCGTGACCTTTGCTTCCAAGGGGCAGAACCTGGATACCGGGGCCAGCGTTATTCATTCAGCCCCGTACACCTCGGCCAATATCAGCACCAGGACCATTTCCAAGGCTGGGGGCAAGGCCACCTACAGGAGTGCTGTGAAGGTGACGCCAAATGCCCACCATGCCAAGTGTTCCGTCAACTGCGAGTCACTGATGCTGGATGATATTTCCCGCTCCGATACCCTGCCGGTAATGGATATTCAGGGGGACGAGGCGGATATCGGCCATGAGGCCACCATCGGCCGCATCAGCGAGGAGGCGGTGTTCTACCTCATGAGCCGCGGCATCAGCGAGGAGGAGGCCAGGGCCATGATTGTCCGGGGCTTTGTGGAGCCTATTGCCAAGGAGCTGCCCCTGGAGTATGCGGTGGAGATGAACAACCTGATTAATATTGAGCTGGAAGGCACAATGGGCTGAGAAAGGCGTGAGGTATGAAGATGGCAGAAAAGATTTATAGTGAAATCCCGATGCGTACCTGGCGCTGGCTGGGTGTCAATGAGGCAAGGGTTGCAGAAGATGTTCTGGCTACTGAGAGGGAGGATGTGCAGTCCCTGTCCGTGGCTGCCGGTGAGAGCCGGGAGCTGACGGTGGTGTACCGTCAGGAGGGACAGGGCAGGATAGATGTCAAGGTGGCAGAGGGAGGCTCTTTGAAGCTGACAGTGGTGCAGCTGCTGCCTATGGACAGGCAGCATGCAGGCCAGGTGGCAGTGGAGCTGGCCAGGGGGGCCAGGCTGGAAGCCGTGGCGGTGGAGGCCGGGGCAGCCAGGTCTGTCAGCAAAATGGAGGTGCTCCTGAAGGGCAATGAGTCCAAGGCTGATGTGCATGTGCTTTACTTTGGTGATGAGGCAAGGCAGCTGGACATGAATTATGTGCTGGTACAGGAGGGCAGGCAGACCGAGGCGAACCTCAATGTCTACGGCGCCCTTCTGGGGCAGGCGGACAAGATTTTCCGGGGGACGTTGGACTTCCGGCATGGCTCCAAGGGCTCCAAGGGCTACGAGAAGGAGCAGGTGATGGTGCTGTCCGGCCAGGTGCGGAACCGCAGCGTGCCCCTGATGCTGTCCGGCGAGGATGCGGTGGAGGGCCATCATGCCGTATCCATTGGCAAGATGGATGCGAACAAGCTGTTTTACCTTATGAGCCGGGGGCTGGACATGGCGGAAGCCAGGCGGCTGGTGGTTGAGGCGGCATTTAACCCGGTGCTGGACAGGATTGATGACGAGGAGCTTTATGGTGAGCTTGATGATTATATAAAGGAGCGGCTGGCTGATGAGTGAGATTAGTGCAAATAGCGCAAATAATGGAAGCAGCGCAAATAACGTAAATAACGGGGCTTGTGCCGGCAAAAACTACAAGAAGGAATTTCCCCTGTTGCAGCAGAAGATGCACGACAGGCAGATTGTCTACCTGGATAATGGTGCTACTACTCAGAAGCCTGAGTCGGTCATCCATGCTATGTGCAGCTATTATGGCGGCTGCAACGCCAATCCCCACCGGGGAGCCTATGAGCTGAGCGTGCGGGCTACGGATATTTATGAGCATGCCAGGGAGCGGGTAAGGAAGTTTATCAATGCCCGGCATAGCCATGAGATTATCTTTACCAAAAATGCCACGGAATCCCTGAACTTGATTGCCTACAGCTACGGCCTGAGCAATATCGGCGCCGGTGACGAGGTGGTGATTGCCATTTCCGAGCATCACAGCAACCTGGTGCCCTGGCAGCAGATTTGCCGCCAGAAGGGGGCTGTGCTCAAGTATATCTACCTGGAGGAGGATGGCAATCTTTCCCGGGGGGATATTGAGACGAAGATTACGGATAAAACAAAGCTGGTGGCTGTGGCTCAGGTTTCCAACGTGCTGGGGCTGGTGAATCCCGTGAAGGAGATTGCCGCCAGGGCCCACAGCGTTGGTGCGGTGATGGTGGTGGACGGCTCTCAGTCCGTACCCCATATCAAGGTGGATGTGCAGGATTTGGATGCGGATTTCTTCGTCTTCTCCGGCCACAAGATGCTGTCACCGATGGGAATCGGCGTCCTCTACGGCAAGGAGGAACTTTTGAATGAAATGCCGCCGTTTTTGATGGGCGGTGATATGATTGACTACGTGGAGGAGCAGGAGACGGAGTTTGCGCCGCTGCCGGCCAAGTTTGAGGCAGGAACCCAGAATGTGGGGGGCGCAGCAGGGCTGACTGCGGCCATTGATTATCTGGAAAAGGTGGGCTTTGAATATGTGGAGTCGGTGGAGCGGGAGCTTCTTGACTACGCCCTGCCTAAGCTGAAGGCCATGCCTTATATTGAGCTGTACGGCTGTGATTCCCGGCAGGATAACAAGACAGGCATCATTACCTTTAACGTGAAGGATGTGCATCCTCATGATGTGGCAACTATTCTGGATGCCCAGGGGGTGGCTATCAGGGCGGGGCATCACTGCGCCCAGCCTCTGATGAAGTACCTGGGGCAGAATGCCACCTGCCGTGCCAGCTTTTATTTTTACAATACCAAGGAAGATGTGGACCGCTGGCTGGAAGCCCTGTCCACGGTAAGGGGGGTGCTGGGCTATGCTGAGTAATAACCATGCGGATAATCATGCAGGGCTGGGCGGCATAGGCGGCCTCAGCGGTCTTGGGGGATTGGACAGCATCTATACAGAGCTGATTGCAGAGCATAGCCGCTCTATGGAAAACAGGCATCATCTGGCGCTGCCTACTGTGGCCCAGAAGGGCAGGAATCCCAGCTGTGGCGATGAGATTACCCTTGAATTGCAGGTGGAGAATGGCGTTATCAAGGATGCTGCCTTTACCGGCATCGGCTGTGCTATTTCCCAGGCATCTACCTCTATCATGATAGACCTTATAAAAGGTGAGCCTGTGGAGCAGGCACGCCATCTGGCGGATTTGTTCCTGAAGATGATTAAGGGGGAAATCACTGACGATGATGAGCTGGAGGAACTGGATGAGGCACTGGCGCTGAAGAATATCTCCCGGATGCCGGCAAGGGTGAAGTGCGCCGTGCTATCATGGCGCACCCTCTTAGAAATTGTATAATTTCAGTTTGTCGCCGTGAAAGTTCGAGACTTTTGGAACATTAACGGATGAGTTTTGTTGATTCGTGCACTCTGTTCAGATTAAAAATGGGATGGTCTACGGCAGTACCCTCAGAAACACGCTCTCGCTCCTAGTTGTG
>JALFXV010000086.1 GCA_022786545.1 Selenomonadaceae bacterium | reverse complement strand
TGTATTAGTGGAAACCATCTGTGGACACCTCTCTAGAGTTTTTGTTTGGTCACTAATACTCTAAAGGAACACAGATGGTTTTTCAATATGCAGTTATTAATTAAACATGGTTATTCACCCACCATTATGCCAGAAGCCTCTCTAATGCCAACGATTATCACCCTGTGCCGTGATTGGGGTACTCCATATTCCTCAAACTTATACAGATTAGGATATATTCTGTATCCTGCATTTTTCAAATCTTCCTGTATTTTTTTAAAAGCCTTTCCATCATTAGCACTTTTCAATCCACCAACATTTTCTGCCAAAAACCATAAAGGCTGATACTTCTTTAATACTTTTACGCCATATGTATATAACGGACCGTAAACGCCATTAAATCCTTTTTGTTCACCTACAACAGAAAAATCATTGCATGGAAATCCAAAAGCTAAAGCATCTATATCTCCAAGACTGTCAATATCAAGTTTTCGAACATCCCCACAGATAACACTCTCACTATCTTCGGGACAAATATTTCTGATATATGTATCGCATGTATCTCTGTCATAATCATTTGCCCATTTATGAATAATCTTATAATCTGAATTTTCAATTTTTGCTGTCGTTGCTCCTAATGCTAATCCTCCAGGACCACAAAATAATTCTCCTAGCCTAAATATTTTTTCGCTATTTTTCATCAAACTTTATCTCCATTTGCTAATATAAATTCTCTGTTAAATTTAACGCCTAGTACATCGGCGATATTATCTAAGTCTTCTATTGTGAAGCTCTCTCTTTTCATTTTCGAATTAAAACTTTGCGGAGATTTTCCTAGTCTCCTTGCCAATTCAGCTTCGCTTACGCCACATCTTACGCACAGCACTTTTATTTGTTCTGATATTGTCATGTATTGCTCCTCCTGCTTATTATCTATTTTTATATTATAAATATATTTTTTGATATTGTCAAAATATTTTTTTAGCATACGCTATGATGTGGGATAAACAATGACCATTATGGCAAGAGTATGTTTGTGATTTGCCTGCATGGGGGCGGCAAAGAGGCACGGCATGGAATGTATCCGTTGAAGAAAAGACCATAACCATGTATAATTTATGATGAAATCGTTTTGTCAGGCGAGTATGCGAGAGGAGTTTTGATTTTATATGACAGAAAAAGAACTGATGAAGCTGCAAAATGGCAGCGATGTGCGTGGTATTGCCCTGGAGGGGGTTGAGGGCGAGGCTGTGAACCTGCGGCCGGAGGCGGCCAACCTGATTGCCGCCGCCTTTGTGAAATTTTTGGGCAAGAAGCTGGGGAAGGATGCCGGTGAGCTGAAAATCGCGGTGGGGCATGACTCCCGCCTGTCGGCCACCAGCCTGAAGGAAGCAGCCTTGCAGGGCATCCTGGCGGAGGGGGCTCAGGCCTTTGACTGCCGCATGGCTTCCACTCCTGCCATGTTCATGTCCATTGTCTTCCCGGAAACCCAGATGGACGGCTCCATCATGATTACTGCCAGCCATTTGCCGTTTAACCGCAACGGACTGAAGTTCTTCACCGCAGATGGGGGATTAGAAAAGGAGAACATCATCGAGCTGCTGCAGACGGCGGCAGGGCTGGAGGAAAGAAGTGCCGACCTGGGGCAGGCCAAGCCTCTGGCACTGATTGATATTTACGCGGCCAGCCTCTGCGAGAAAATCCGTCAGGGCATCAACAGCAGTGAGAATTATGAGAAGCCTCTTTCCGGCATGCACATCGTGGTGGATGCTGGCAACGGCGCCGGGGGCTTCTTTGCCGGCAAGGTGCTGGCGGAGCTGGGGGCTGATACCTCCGGCAGCCTGTATCTGGAGCCGGACGGCAGCTTCCCGAACCACATCCCGAACCCTGAGAACCAGGCGGCCATGGATGCCATCAAGGAGGCAGTGCTGGAGAACAAGGCAGACCTGGGCATTATCTTTGATACGGATGTGGACCGCATGAGCGCAGTGCTGCCGGACGGTCAGCAGATTAGCCGCAATGCCCTTATTGCCATGATGGCGGCTATCCTGGCTCCTGATTATCCGGGCAGCACCATCATCACTGACTCCGTAACCTCTGACGAGCTGGCGGATTTCCTGGAGAACAAGCTGCATCTGAAGCACCACCGCTATATGAGGGGCTACAAGAACGTCATCAACGAGTGCATCCGCCTGAACAAGGCCGGTACTGTATCGCCTCTGGCTATTGAAACCTCCGGCCATGGTGCCCTCAGCGAGAATTATTATCTTGATGATGGCGCCTATCTGGCAGTGAAGCTGTTGATTGCTGCGGCCAAGGCACGGCAGGAGGGCAAGGTGCTGGCAGATTTGGTGGCAGATTTGAAGCACCCTGCAGAGGAAAAGGAATACCGCCTGAAAATCAAGGGCGTGGAGGACTTCAGGAGCTACGGCAAGAATGTGCTGGCTGAGTTCGAGAAGCGTGCCGAGGCCCAGGGCATCCAGATGGCTGTGCCGTCCTATGAGGGCATCCGCCTGGTGTTCCCGGGTGAGGGCTGGGTGCTCCTGCGCATGTCCCTCCATGATCCGAACATGCCAATGAACATGGAGAGCCAGCAGATTGGCGGCTGTGCCAAGCTGACTGAGAAGGTCAGGCCGCTGGTAGAGGGCTTTGAGCATCTTGACATCAGCGTGCTCAATGGCTGACTAACGATTGCTGGTTGATAGGTAACTTCCCAATATCTGTTGGCTGATATTTAACATTATGTGGCAGAAAAGCCCGTTGCAGGCAGCATATTAGCTGTCGTGCCACGGGCTTTTGTCGTTCATGCCAATATATTAGCAATTATTGCCCTGGCCTTAGAGGTGGAACAGGAAATGGCAGGGCTTTTCAGCGATGTTCCCTATTTGTCCATAGATGAGGTGCTCCATGAACAAAAATAAATTTCAGTTTGTCGTAGTGCTTGATCGTTACTTTGGCGATATACTGATGTAATTTGATACTTTGTGGACTCTGTTCAGACATTTAAAAGGGACAGGTAGCGGCAGTACCCATAGAAAACTCGCTCTCGCTCTTAGCACAGCCTCGCGCTTCTAAGTTCCTGCGTCGCTTACGCTCGCACTCGCTAAGAAGCGAGGCTGCACTCAAGGTTTTCTTTGGGTACATGCCGCACCTGTCCCGCTTTTTGTCTGAACAGATATGCACATAGTTATCAACTATACTTTGCTGTACGCTACCAAGGTAATCAATCTGACTTCACGAAAAAGCTGAAAAGGGGGAGCCGGGAGGCTGACGAAATCTGCAACTGCCAACCGCTGTATAAACTGACATTTTATATTTTTAGTGGGAAAAAGGATTTTTACCTGCTGTGTAGAATAAATATATGTGTATTATTTTGTAATTTTTTGCCTTTTCCCGGCATGTACATCCTGCAGCAAATTTCCGCCTGCTGGAAAAATGCTGTACTAATGCTTTTCCAGCAGATGGAAAAAGAACGTATTAAAAATATCATAAAATTCCCCTACAATAAGTACAACAGATACGGAATGGTATCTAAGGAAAAGCAAGTATCAAAAGTACAATGAGCACAGAAGCAAGTGCAGAATCACAGGGCAAAAGGAAAGGGGAATTTATGATGAATGAGAACTGGCTGGGACTTACAGATAAGGTCGTAATCGTAACGGGGGGTGCCTCCGGCATTGGCAGGCATGTGGTAACTACGCTGGCAGCTGCCGGGGCAAAGGCAGTCATTGTAGACATGAATGTGACTACAGGCGAGATGCTGGATGGTGCTTACTGCGTGCAGTGCAACGTAACTGACAGCGCCAGCGTCAGGGCAATGGCTGATACCGTGGTGCAGAAGTACGGACGCATTGACGCATTGGTGAACAATGCCGGCATCAACATGCCGAGGCTTCTGGTGGATGTGCAGGGGGACAGGCCGGAATACGAGCTGAACGATGATAGCTTCAACAAGATGTTTTCAGTCAACGTAAAGGGGGTATTCCTCTGTGCCCAGGCATGTGCCAGGCAGATGCTGAAGCAGGGCAAGGGCGTAATTGTCAATATGTCTTCCGAGTCCGGCAAGGAAGGCTCTCAGGGGCAGTCGGCATACTCTGCCTCCAAGGGTGCGGTAGACAGCTTCACCCGTTCCTGGGCCAAGGAGCTGGGCAAGTACAACGTGCGGGTGCTGGCATGTGCCCCAGGAATCATGGAAGCCACCGGCCTCAGGACGGATGCCTACAACGAGGCGCTTGCCTACACCCGTGGCTGCAAGCCGGAGGATTTGTCCACGGATTATTCCAAGGTAATCCCTCTGGGCAGGGATGGCAAGCTGGACGAGGTAGGCGACCTGGTGGCTTATCTGGTATCTGACAGGGCAAGCTACATCGCCGGTACGACCATCAATATTTCAGGCGGCAAGTCCCGAGGCTGATAGCCGGGATTGACAGATAAAGAAAGGGTGCTGAAGTTGAAAAACTTGTTTAATGATAATCGCATGTCCAGAATACTGCAATATTTTAGAAAGACTCCGGTTATCACGGTAGGCACCCTGGCTGACAAGCTGGAGGTCAGCGAGCGGACCATCCGCAATGACATCAGGCAGCTAAATCAGGAGCTGGGTTCCTGCGGGCTGATTGATGGCGAAAAGGGGAAATACAGCCTGCATATCTATTCTGCCGAGGGATTTCGGGCAATATATGCCAAATTAGTCGAAACAGACACATTTCTCAATTCTACAAGAAATCGCATGGATTACGCATTCGGCAAGCTGATTCACTCCGAGGAGCCTATTCTGACGGACGAGCTGGCTTATGAAATGAATGTGGGCCGTACCACCCTGATTGGTGATTTGAAGAAGCTGAGGGAGGAGCTGGCGCCCTACAGCCTGACGATTATTGGCAAAGCCAGCAAGGGGCTTTTGCTGCATGGCAGCGAGCCGGATATCAGGAAATACATCCTGGACAACAATTATCATCAGCTGTATCGGGAATACCCGCTGGACAGGGAGCTGACGGAGGCGATTACGGAAACCTTCAATGCCTATGCCCTGGAAAAGAGCGTGCAGGAAAGGTTTGAGGAGTTTGTCACCCTGATGCTGGACAGGTTCCTGACGGGGCATTATATCGGCAGGCTGGAGCCGGGGTATTACAAGCTGGGCTCCAGGGATGAGTTTGAGATTGTTGATACCCTGATTAACAGGATTGGGCAGATTTTGCAGGTGGAGTTTCCCATTGAGGAAAAGCTGTTTTCCTTCCTGCCTATCCTTGGCATGCGTACCCCGGCGGATATAAGCAGCATCAACCATATCAAGCTGGATGAGGGCATTCGGTCGGTGCTGGAAAAGATTGTTGCAGAAATCCGCCAGGAGATGAATATAAATCTTGCCAACAATGAATTTACTCAGGAGTTTCTGTATCATATCATGTTTATGCTGAACAGGCTGCGGTATGGCATCAGGCTGGTCAATCCCATGCTGGAGGATTTGAAGTCAAAATATCCGCTGGCATATCAGATGGCAGGCGTCGCTGCCTCGATTATTGAGGCTGAGTATGGGGTGACGGTAACTGATGATGAGCGTGGCTATCTGGCAGCCTATTTCGGGGTGTTCCTGACGGAAAGCGATTTGGCTGGCAACAGGAAATTCAGGCTTGCCCTGGTCTGCGGCACAGGCAGGGTAACATCCCGGCTGGTGGCAGTGCAGCTGAAAAAGATTTTGGACAGCTCTGCGGAAATGGAGATGTTTTCTGCGGAACGGGTAACGGCTGAGCAGCTCAATCAGTATGATGTGGTGATTACCACTGTCAGGCTGGCTTGCCAGTGCCAGCGGCCTGTGATTCAGATCAATGAGATTTTTGATGAGCAGGAGCTGCGCTACAAGCTGGAAAAGGCACGGTACTGGGATATGATAGAGTTGCCGGTGCTGGATAACAATCAGCTGGTAATGACGGGGCTTTTGAGCAAAAACAGGGCGTTTATCCTCAACGGATATGAGGAGTACGGGGAAGCCGTTGCCTATATGGTAAGGAGCCTGACAGAACGGGGGTATCTGGATGAGGGCTTTCTGGCCAGGCTGGAGGTAAGGGAGCAGCAGGGCACGATGGTGTTCGGCCACTCCGTAGCCATTCCCCACACGGCGCAGTATGCCGGTGAGCGGGTGGTATTTGCCATGGGGGTGGCAAGGCAGCCTTTGAGGTATCAGGAGCAGGAGGTAAGGGTGATTTTCCTGCTGGGGGTGCCGGAGAATATTGACGAGGATGACAGCGTGCTGATTCGCGTGTATGACGAGATTATCAGCATTGCCAAGGATGAGGCGGTGCTGGGCAGGCTGTCAGAGGCTGGCAGCTTCCAGGAGCTTTTGAGTGCTCTGTACAGGCGGAAATGATTAGCGGCAATAGCTATAATTGATGATGGATAATTTATGATGATAGGCAGATATGAGAGGAGCTGGCGATGATGCTGGAGCTGGGACTGGCGATTTTGGGGGCTTTTATATTGCAGGCGGTGCTTAGCATGCTGCAAATGAAGCATTTTTCCAAGGAATTTATGAAGCTGAGGCGGCAGGGCAGGGTAGCCTGCGGCAGGCAGGCAGGAGGCTTCCGGGCAGGAGCCATTGTCATGTTCCTGCTGGATGATGAGGGCATCATCAGGGAGACCCGCAAGATGGAAGGGGTTACCTTCCTGGCCAGGGTAAAGCCTATGCCGGGCTTTGAAGGCAGGTACATAGGTGACCTGACCGGTGACGAGGTGGAGACGAAGAACAATAATCTCCGCAAGGCGGTGCTGGATGCGGCGCTGACTTATCGAAAATTCGTTTCCGGCGAGCCTATTACGCCGCCGCCATCTCCTTTCCAGCTGGCTGCCATCAATGTACGCAATGCGCTGCAGCGCAGGAAGGTATGGGGCTGACGGCTTCCTTGCTTTCCGGTTTTGCCGGTACTGTCAGTATGAGATGCCGGTATGTGATTTGAAGAAGTGAGAGAGGAAGATAGATATGGATATTCTCGTTAGTTTTGCATCGGGATTTATGAATTTGTTCAAGCTGGGCGGCGAGCAGTTTGTCAGCTGGATTACAGGGATTATTCCCACTATCGTAATGCTGCTGGTGCTGATGAACGCGATTATGTCGATTGTAGGGCCTGAGCGCATGGAGAAAATCGCCAGGTTCTGCACAGGCAATCCCGTGCTGAGATATGCGGTGCTGCCTTTTATCAGTGCCTTTATGCTGGGGAATCCGATGGCGCTGTCCATCGGCAAGTTCATGCCTGAGTTTTACAAGCCGTGCTATTATGCTTCGGCAACCTATCACTGCCACACCAACAGCGGTATTTTCCCTCATATCAACGTGGCAGAGCTGTTCATCTATCTGGGTATTGCCAATGGTGTGGCGCAGCTGGGGCTGGACATGGCTCCGCTGGCTGTCCGCTATCTTCTGGTAGGCCTGGTGGCAAACTTTATTTCCGGCTATGCCACCGAGTTTACTACCCGCATGGTGGAAAGACAGCAGGGTATCAGGTTGAGCCGTGAGTTCAAGACAGCGCATAATTAAGGAGGCAGGCAAAATGGCAGAGTTTAAGTCTATTCGTGTAGAGCATGGCGCCGGCGGCTTTGGCGGCCCATTGGTAATAACCCCCACTGGGAAGAAGAACAAGGTGATGTACATCACTGGCGGCGGTGCAGAGCCTGAGTGCCTGCAGCGCATCGTGGAGCTGACGGGGCTGACGCCTGTCAACGGCTTCAAGACCAACTGCCCGGAGGATGAGCTGGCACTGGTGATTATTGACTGCGGCGGCACGCTGCGCTGCGGCATTTATCCCAAGAAGCGCATCCCTACTATCAACACCAATCCTGTGGGCAAGGCAGGCCCTATGGCAAAATATATCACCGAGGATATTTATGTATCAGGTGTTACCTCCAAGCAGGTGCATCCGGCAGAGGGGGAGATGGCTGCCATAGTAGCTTCGGCGGAACCTCAGGCAGCTGACCTGCCAAAGCCGGAGTCTGGTAAATTTACTGCAACCAAGAAGGTTTCCCAGACGCTGGCGGAGCAGGAGAACAAGAGCATTGTCACCGTTGTGGGCCTGGCGGCAGGCAAGGTGGTAAGCACTTTCTATCAGGCGGCTCGTGATGCCATCCAGACCTGCATTACCACGCTGCTGCCTTTCATGGCATTTGTTTCCATGCTGATTGGCATTATCAATGGTTCCGGCTTTGGTGATGCCTTTGCTTCTATCCTGACGCCGCTGGCAGGCAATATTTTCGGCCTGGTCATCCTGGGCATTATCTGCTCCATTCCGGGACTGTCCGCCCTGCTTGGCCCTGGTGCGGTAATTGCCCAGATAGTCGGCACCCTGGTCGGGGCAGAAATAGGCAAGGGAAATATCGATCCGCAGATGGCACTGCCAGCCCTGTTTGCTATCAATACCCAGGGCGCCTGCGACTTTATCCCTGTAGGCCTGGGCCTGGCTGAGGCGGAGACAGAAACAATTGAGGTGGGTGTTGTGTCGGTTATGTATTCACGCTTTGCCACCGGCTGGCTGCGGGTAATTATCGCTTACTTTGCCAGCTTCGGGCTGTACGCAGCTGCATGATATGCTGATGATGGACAGTTGGTGTTGCAGGCAATTGATTGTAGTTGATGACAGATGACGGTAACCTGTCTTTGGGGCAGATGGTATAGCCCTTGTTGTGTAAAGTTTTTAGGAGGAATTGCGATGAGCGTTATTTATGAAAATCAGGTCAAGGCATTGGGCGAATGTGTTGAAGAATTCAAGGACGAGGGCATTTTCATCATGTTTGGTGATAATGCGCCGGATGAATTAAAGGATTACTGCTATTCTGTCAGTGTGCAGCCTATTAATGGCACAATCGCACCGGGACAGGTGCTTTCCGTGGATGACCAGCGCTATACCATCACTGCTGTGGGGGAGGAAGCCCCTGTTACCCTGGCAGGGCTGGGTCATTGCACCGTTAATTTCAGCGGTGCTACTGAGGTGGAGCTGCCCGGCACTATCTATGTGGAGCATAAGCCTATGCCGGTCATCAGGATTGGTTCCGTTATCCGCATCACTGACGGGCTGTGATATGCAATATGATAACTGGTATCTGCTTACTCAGATATTTGTTATAGATTTTACTCCCAATATTTTATACTCCTTTTAATTCCTATCGGCGTTTCATGCTCCCCTCCTAATTGGCATGAAGCGCAGCACCTGAACGCTGCTTGTGCCATTATGTGCAGGCGGCGTTTTGGCGTATGTGGGATAAGGATGCATGAAGCTGCTGCAAAGGATATGATGATACTATGATATTATTGGTTTGAGAAAGCGAGGATTTTATGTTAAAGGGTGCAATTTTTGATATGGACGGCCTGCTGCTGGATACGGAGCGGCTTTATTGCGAAAGCTGGATAGAGGCAGCCAGGGCATTCAGGCAAGAGCCGGTGGAGGGATTTCCCCGGGCGGTATGCGGTTCTAGCGGGCAAAAGATGCTGGATATTATCGGGGAGAATTACCCTGAAGTTGATGCAGAAGCCTTTAGGGATTTTTGCTTGTACAGGGTTCTGGATATTTTGCAGAGGAAAATACCTGAAAAGCCGGGGATGCGGGAAATACTGTATTTCTTTCATAAGCATGGCGTGAAGCTGGCGGTAGCAAGCAGTACGAAGCTGGACACCATCAAGGATAGCCTGGGGCGTCTGGGGGTGCTGCCGTTATTTGATGCTGTGGTCAGCGGCCAGCAGGTAGAAAATGGCAAGCCTGCGCCGGATATTTTCCTTTTGGCTGCGGAGAGGATTGGCTGTGCGCCTGGGGAATGTTATGTGTTTGAGGATAGTGCTAACGGTATTCGTGCCGGGGCGGCAGCTGGCTGCTGCACGGTTATGATACCTGACCTGATTGAGCCGGATGCGGAGCTTTGCAGCCTGGCGGATGCAGTATATGGCAGCCTCAATGAAGCGATTGAGGCTGTTCTAATAGGAAGTATTTAAATTTCAGTTTATACAGCGGTCGGCAGTAACAGGCTTCGTCAGCCTCCCGGCTCCCCTTTTTCAGGCTTGCTCGTAAAGTCAGAATTAGTTGCTATAGTTGCATACTAATTGAATGCAGTTGGATGATTTTGTTGTATCTGTTCAGGCACAAAGAGGGACAGGTGCGGCATGTACCCAAAGAAAACCTTGAGTGCAGCCTCGCTTCTTAGCGAGTGCGAGCGTAAGCGACGCAGGAGCTTAGAAGCGCGAGGCTGTGCTAAGAGCGAGAGCGAGTTTTCTATGGGTAC
>JALFXV010000084.1 GCA_022786545.1 Selenomonadaceae bacterium | reverse complement strand
GCACTGAGACGCGCCTCGGTGCTTAGTGATACGCGAGCCGAAGGCGAAGCGTGAACTTAGCATCCGCTAGGCGTGGATAGTAGCGCGAGCGTGCCTGCGATGGTACTGCCCTGGTGCTCTATAAAAAGGTCTGACTGTAAGTTTATGCGTAGCAATGCAAAAAAGTGACCGCCCATTGGAATATTTACTGATGTTTTTCTGACAGCTCCCCTGCACTAATCAATAAAACTTACATACATCGCCAAAGTAACGGTCAAGCACTACGACAAACTGAAATTACTCATTCTTTGGATGTATAGTGCCAGCTGCACTTTCAGCCTGACGCCTGCCTCTGAGAGAGGGCAGCCAAGCATCGCCTCCGCCTGCCCCAGCCGGTATTTGACGGTATTGCGATGGATAAACAGCAGCTCTGCCGCCCTGAGGATATTGCCGTTGCAGGCAAAATACGCCTCCAATGTTTCCAAAAGCCCGCTGTAATCACGCTTCTCCCGTGCCAAAAAAGGCGCCAGCACAAAGCCTGCATACTCCCCCGCACTGATTTGCCCCTGCAGCAGCAAATCAAGGACATTCTCCATCGTCAGCCTCTGCTTGTCCATAACAACCCCTTCTTTCCTGACGCATAGGAACCAACTTTTTATCCAATTTATCCAAAAACAAAAAGAGGCCACACTGCCGCCCCGGCGGCAATATAACCTCATCGTTACATGCAGTAGCAGATAGCAGATAGCATCAGCTACACCAATATTTTACTATTTCCAAAACTCAGGCTTGCAGCCCGTCAGCAGCCTGAGCCTTCACCAAGTCCTTGACCACCTCGCTAGCGGCGATCAGCCCCGCCACGGAAGGCACGAAGGAAACGCTGCCCGGCACAGTATGCCGCGAGGCTGCCGCCACCTCCGTATGCCCCTCAATCTCCATAGGCTTCAACGGCTCTTCCCTGGAATAAACCACTTTCAGCTTCCTGATGCCCAGCTTTTTCAGCTTCTGCCGGATAGCCCTGGCCAGCGGGCAGACGCTGGTCTTGTAAATGTCGGACACCTCCAGCTGCGCCGGATTCAGCTTGTTGCCTGCCCCCATGCTGCTGATAATGGGTATCCCACGCCTGTCCGCCTCCGCAATCAGGTCGATTTTGCTCTTTACCGTATCAATGGCATCCACGATGTAATCAAGCCTGCCCCGGAAAAACAAATCATGATTTTCCGGCAGGTAAAACTCGTTAATTTCCTCTATCTCCACTGCGGGGTTGATGCTCCGCATGCGCTCCGCCATGACCCTGGTCTTGCTCTGCCCCACAGTATGGAGGGTGGCATGTATCTGGCGGTTCACATTGGTCAGGCTCACCTCATCGCTGTCCACCAGCAGGAAGCTGCCTACGCCGCACCTGGCCAGAGCCTCCGCCGCATAGGAGCCTACGCCCCCTACGCCGAATACTGCCACGCGGCTTCCGGCAAGCCTGTCCATAGCTTCATTACCCAAAAGGATTCTGGTACGGGAAAACTGGTCCGGCATAAAATCCCTCCCTCACCAAAATCTCAGTTCCTGTCCCGCCTGCCAAACAGCAGCGGAGCAGGATTTTTCTTGCGCATGAACTCAGGCACATCCACATCGCTGACAGCCTGCGGTGCCGGCTGGGACGCTGCTGCCCCCTGGCCTGCACCAAGCCCCGTGCCTGCACTGCCGCCCAGGACGGAGCCCCCCTCCTGGCGCACCGGCTGCCTGCCAAAAAAGGTCCCCCTGGTCACAGGCGGCTTTTCCCCATACAGGCTCGGCTTAGGCGGCTCCTGCCCGGAAAAAGCAATCGGCTTAATCTGGTTCTGCAGCTCCAGCAGCACCTTGGGGTCAAAGTCGGTGGCAATAATGGTGGCGCGCACCTGGTTGCCCAGCTTCTCGTCCACCACCAGCCCGAAGATGTTGTTCACATCAGGGTGGGTATTCTCGCACAGGAAGGTATTGGCTTCCCGGACAGCCTCCAGCGGCAGGGAGGAATTGCCGGTAATGTTGACAATAATGCCCCTTGCCCCCCGGACAGAAATCTCAATCAGTGGGCTGCTGATGGCATTCTGCACCGCCTCAAGGGCCGTCCTGCCCAGGCTGGTGCCCATAATCGCCTCACTGGTGCTGCCCTGAGTAAATATGGTCTTTACATCCGCAAAATCCACATTTACCACGCCGGTAGTCTCAATCATCTCCACAATGCTGCCGATGGACTGCCTCAGCACCTCATCCACCCGGGAAAAGGTCTCGCCCACCGTAATCCGGCGGAACTCCGGCATCTTCTCTATATTATCGTTGTTCACCACTACCAGGGCATCCATATGGCGGCGCAAAAGATCCACCCCTGCCTTGGCAATCTCCATCTTCCGGGCCCCCTCATGGGTAAAGGGCAGCGTCACCATGCCCACGGTCAGTATGCCCATATCCTTGGCAATCTTCGCCACTACCGGCGCTGCGCCTGTGCCTACCCCTTTGCCCATGCCGGCAGTCAGGAAAACCAGGTCGGACCCGGCAATCGCCTTGGCAATTTCCTCCTTATCGCCAATGGCGGCATTCTGGGCCTTCTCCACGTTGCCGCCGGTGCCTCTGCCCTTGGTGCTGCCGGCACCTATCAGCAGGCAGGGAACCCCGTCCGACTCCAGTGCCTTCAGCTGACGCACATCTGTATTTATAGCCAGGAGCTGCTTCCTGTCAAAGCCATCCCGTGCCAGGCGGCGCAGGACGTTGTTGCCGCCGCCGCCAATGCCCACAATCTTGATAGTAATGACTGCTCCCTTTATTCTATTCTGCACTTCTGCCATATTCGTGCCTCCTCTATTGCTATTTCCATTCAAATCCCATCAATCCGCCAACATGCCATGTCAGCGCCTGTGCAGGATGACGCCTGCCTGGGTAATCAGCATCCCTGCCAGCATCAGGGCACAGCCTGCCAGCTCAATGCTGTACAGGCGCTCTCCCAGCACCAGCCAGCCTGCCAGGGCACCAAACACCGACTCCAGGCTCATAATCACCGCTGCCGGTGCCGGCTCCGCCGTCTTCTGCCCCATAATTTGCAGCGTAAAGGCCACTCCCGAGGACAGCACCGCCGCATAAAGGATCGGCACTGCCGCATCCAGCAGCTGCTGCCATTCAAAGGGCTCCAGCCAGAAGCAGGCCGCGGTATTCAAAAGGGCGCACACCGCCAGCTGGGAAGCTGACAGCTCAATATTGTCCGCCTTTTCCGCATATCTGTCAATAAATAAAATATGAAATGCCCAAAAAACCGAGCAGATAAATGCCAGCACATCACCATAGTTCAAATCCAGCTCACCCTGCACCGACAGGCAGTAAAGTCCCGCCGCCGCCACAAAGGCCCCCAGCCAGTTCTCCAGCCGTATCCTCTTGCCAATCAGCCTGGCAAAGAGCGGCACGAACACGATGTACAGGCAGGTAATAAAAGCTGCCTTGCCAGCGGTGGTGAACAGCAGGGCAAACTGCTGGAAAGCAGATGCCACAAACATGATGCAGCCGGCGCCGAGGCCGAATTTCCAGCCTGGCACATAACGGCCTTCAGCCCTGGCCCGCTGCCGCCGTGGCCCAAAGGCCACCCAGATGGCCAGCACCACAAACAAACCTATCACGTACCTGCCCATGCCATAAGTAAAGGGCCCAATGCCCTCCATGCCCGTCAGCTGGGCCACAAAGGTAGTCCCCCACAAAAATGACGCCATGAGCAGATATAAATATCCTCGCAAAAAATCACCCTTTCATATCTTTTTGATTATATCACATAGACAAAAAAAGGCAAAATAAAAATCACACTTCCTGAAAAATGTGACTTTTATTTTGCCTTCCCCGGCAGGCAGAAGCAGTTCATAAGTCCAGCTTCCTCGCCGCCCTTGCCTCGTCCACCTTGGCCTGCAGCTCCTCCACAGGAGTTCCCAGGGACGCTTCCAGGGCAGCCACGATGGCTCCCTCCACTACCGGGCCGTCCAGCATGAATACATTATCATAGCCGAGGGATTCGATGACCATTTCCGTAGTCATCACAGCGCTCCCCATATCCATCAGCACTGCCACGCCATCCTCGGAATACACGCTCTCGATTGCCGTCATTATCTTTTCAAAGCTGGTGCCAGGTGTACCGTCTTCCAAGCCGCCGGCAGCAGCAATCCTCGCATTTCCCGCCATCAGCCTTGCCAGCTCCACAGCCCCTTCCGCCAGGCACTGGCTGTGAGATACTACTACGATACCTACCATCTGTACCATCTCCTTTTTTGCACTACAGCATCAACTTTCCTTATCTACCCTTTCACATATACATTACACAATCTCACACAATAAAGGAAGCAGGGAAGGCAGCCTTCCCCACTTCGCCATTCTCATTCTCATTCGCACCTGTGCCAGAGCGCATCTCACACATGGGCCAAAATAACCTCAAACATATACAGGGCAGAGGTAGCGCCCGGGTCCTGATGCCCGATGCTCCTGTCACCGATATAGCTTGCCCGCCCCTTGGTGGCCTTGATGGTCTTGGTGTACTCGACACCTTCCCTGGCTGCCTCCACAGCCTTGGCAACAGCGGACTTCATGTCCTCCCCTGCCTCAACGGCGGCCTTCATGGCCTCATAGGCGGGGCAGATGGCATCCAGCATGGTCTTTTCCCCGGTAGTGGCCTTGCCCCGCATCTTGATGCCGCCAATGGCGGCCTCCAGCGCCTGCACCAGCTCCTGGCTGCCGATTTCCATCTTGTCCTTCAGCACGGCCCCAGCCTTCATGAAGGCAGTACCATACAGAGGGCCGGCAGAACCGCCCACGGTGGAAACCAGGGTCATGCCGGTGGTCTTCAGCAACGAGCCAATATCCTTGCCTGCCATCGTGTCAAGCTTCGCCACCACGGCATTAAAGCCCTTGGCCATGTTGACACCGTGGTCACCATCGGCAATCTCATTGTCCAGCTCCGTCAGGTAGTCCTTCTGCTCCTCAATCCGTGCCGCAATAGCCTTCAAAATCTCAACAGTCTTTTCATTCGTAATCGTAGAAAACAGCTCCCCTCGAAATCATCTCTTCAAGGCAGGAGTATCAGCCTTGGCATCGTACAGCCCCTTCAGCTCATCATCAAGGCGCAGGAGCGTGATGGAGAAGCCTGACATTTCAATGGAAGTCATGTAGTTGCCCACCATAGTGTCATAAATCTTGATACCCTTTTCTGCCAGGAAGTCAGATACATAATTATTCACGATGTACAGCTCCATCAGCGGAGTGCCACCCATGCCATTAATTATAACAGCAACTTCCTTGCCTGTATAGTCAATATCCTCCACAATCCTATTCAGAAGCTCATCAGCAATCTCGTTAGCAGGCTTCAGGGCCTCGCGGCTGGTGCCAGGCTCACCATGAATACCGATGCCGATTTCCATCTCATCGTCAGCCAGCTCGAAGCCAGGCTTGCCGGCTGCCGGCATGGTGCAGGCGGTAATAGCCATGCCCATCGTGCGCACGTTGGCAATAACCTTCTCAGCCACGACCTTTACATCCTCCAGGCTGGCACCTGTCTCAGCCAGGGCACCGGCAATCTTGTGCACCAGCACCGTACCTGCCACGCCGCGGCGGCCGGTGGTGTAGAGGGAGTCCTTCACGGCAACATCATCATTTACGACCACATAGTCAGCGATGATGTCCTCATCCCTTGCCATATCAATGGCCATCTCAAAGTTCATGATATCGCCGGTATAGTTCTTGACGATACAGAGAACGCCCTTATCAGTAGCCACCGCCTTGATGGCCTCATAAATCTGGTCAGGGGTAGGGGAAGTAAATACCGCGCCTGCCACTGCGCCGTCCAGCATGCCCTCGCCCACATAGCCGCCATGAGCAGGCTCGTGGCCGCTGCCGCCGCCGCTGATCAGGGCAACCTTGCCCTCCTTCTTGTGGGCGCGGACAACCACGTTGCCGCACTCCAGCTTGCGCAGCTTGTCAGGGGCGGACTTCACCAAGCCCAGAATCATCTCTTCCTCTACGTTCTCCACTTTATTGATAATCTTCTTCACAACAATACCCTCCTAGCATTACTCCTGCATTAGCAATCCGGCAGCCCATCTGTCCTCAGGCAGCATGCCTGCAATTTCATTAATCCTCAGGCCCCAAGCCGGTATTTCATCAATCCTCGTCCTCCAGCCAGTGCATGGCATGCTTGACAGCCTTCCGCCAGCCCTTGTACAGCTTGGCGGCCTCCTGCTCAGGCATGACCGGCTCAAAGCGCACATCCAGCTTCCAGGCGGTCTTCAGCTCATCCTTGCTGTTCCATACGCCTACGGCAAGACCTGCCAGGTAGGCGGCACCCAGGGCGGTAGTCTCGATAATCTGCGGCCTGTCGACAGGAACCCCCAGAATATCAGCCTGGAACTGCATCATCAAGTTGTTGGCCACAGCGCCGCCGTCAACCTTCAGGGCAGCCAGCTTGATGCCGGAGTCTGCTTCCATCGCTCCCAGGACATCCTTGGTCTGGTATGCCAGGGACTCCAGGGTTGCCCGGACGATATGGGCCTTGGTGGTGCCGCGGGTAATGCCGATAATCATGCCCCGGGCATCGGAATCCCAGTACGGAGCCCCCAGGCCCACGAATGCAGGCACCAGGTATACGCCGCCGGTATCCCGGACCTTCTTGGCCACCCACTCGGAATCAGGAGCGGAGTCCACCATGCGGACGCCGTCCCGGAGCCACTGGATAGCGGAACCGGCCACGAAGATGGAGCCCTCCAGGGCGTACTCCACCTTGCCATCCAGGCCCCAGGCGATGGTGGTAACCAGGCCGTTCTTGGAATCGTAAATATCCGTGCCGGTATTCATCAGCATGAAGCAGCCAGTGCCATAGGTGTTCTTTGCCTCGCCCGGCTGGAAGCAGTTCTGGCCGAAGAGGGCAGCCTGCTGGTCACCGGCAGCACCGGCCACAGGCACGGAAGACCCCAGGATAGCCGGGATGCTGTAGCCGTAAACGCTGGAGGACGGGCGAACCTCCGGCAACATGCTCTTAGGCACGTTCAGGTGGCCGATGAGGGCCTCATCCCACTTCAGCTCCTTGATATTGTACATCAGTGTGCGGGAAGCGTTGGAATAATCGGTTACATGGGCCTTGCCGCCGGTCAGCTTCCAGATGAGCCATGTGTCAATCGTACCAAAAATCAGGTCGCCTGCCTCGGCGCGGGCACGGGTCCCCTCCACATTGTCCAGAATCCAGGTAATCTTCGTGCCGGAGAAATAAGCATCAAGGGTCAGGCCGGTTTTCTGCTTGAACTCCTCCAGCAGCCCCTTTGCCTTCAGGTCATCCACAATCCCGGAGGTCTGGCGGGACTGCCACACAATAGCGTGATATACAGGTCGCCCGGTATTCCTGTCCCAGACCACAGCAGTCTCGCGCTGGTTGGTAATGCCGATAGCGGCGATGTCGCTTGCCTCCAGGCCGCTCTGCTCCAGCGCGCCCTTCATGACCTCGCACATGGTACTCCAGATTTCCTCGGCATCGTGCTCAACCCAGCCAGGCTTAGGAAAATACTGCGTAAATTCCTTTTGTGAAACGCCAATAATCTTGGAATTTTCATCAAAAATAATCGCCCTGTTGGAAGTAGTACCTGCATCCAATGCCATTACGTATTTCTTAGCCATTCAAAATCCCCCTCTGCAAAATAATAACGCTGCCAAGCGGCAAAGGCCCCACAAGCCCCCGCAACTTCTTTTCAAGTTATTATTCGCCATGTTCAGGGAAATTTCCTGCTTGACTCTAAAATTTTTTACTTTTTTCTTGACAAAATTTCTGTGCAGTTTACTTACTGAAAAGATCCTCACTTCTGTGTCAAGCATAAAAAATAGCTGCCACATCTGATGATATTTCATCAGGTGACAGCCTTTCGCTTTCACAGTATTCTCAATTATGTTATAGGTTTAACGTTTGGAAGTCTGATTTCAAATACGACAAATGACCACCAAAGTACAACGATGTTTTTATACCCAATTAGATTGCCTTGTCATACATGCGAACACAGCACTCCCATATGTTTTTGATTAACCACTAATTTCATTTTAGTTTCATCTGTAAATATTCCCCTGATTGAAATTTCACCAAGTCTGTGGGGTATTTTTACCAGCTTTTCAACACCACAACTTAAACATAGATTATTTATCTCCACATAAAGAAATATCTTCAACATCTAAACTAGTGCTGCCTGATTCTCCTATGCCCTGAACATGTTTGGTGAATAAAACTCACCATTTTAAATACATGAACTCGACTACATTAATCATCAAATAAGCTAGATAAAATCTTATAACCCGCGCCTAATGCAGCTCCTACAGCTACAACTGGCGCAGCGGCCACAGCGGCTGCACCAATGGCCGCGCCAGCGGCGGCAGTAGCGGCTCCTGCCGCCGCTGTGGCTGCTACTCCGGAAGCCACAGCACCTCCTACTACAGTACCAGCTGTGGCAGCAACTGCTGCACTACCAGCAGCAGTAACCCCTGCACCTATTGCACCAGCAGCAGTTCCGACTGCCCCCACTACCGCACCGGTAGCGGCAGCTCCGGCTGCACCTACGGCACCTGCAGCTGCAGTACCTGCACCAATAACAGCACCACCTACTGCAGTACTACTAACAGCAGCAGCTGCTGAACTTGCAGCACCAATAGCTGCAGTACCCACAGATGTACTAGCAATCATACTTCCTGCAGCACCTGCGACATATGCTGAACCATATGCTACTGCAGTATCTTTTGCTACATCAACTGCCGCATCACCTAATTCTTTGTCACCATTAATAACATCAACAGCATTAGCACCTATACTCATACCTGCACCGAACATTGCGCCAGTTTTTGCTGCATTTAAACCTGCCCTATGGGCAGCAGCCACTCGTGGAACAACTACAGCTTTTTTAGCACCAGTTAGTGCCGTTTCCTTTTGCATCCATTTAGCCAATTCTTCAGCTTCTTTTTTGGTAATTTCAGATTCTACTACATTAACATTATACTTTCTTCCTTCAGCCTTCCATTTCTTAAAGCTAGGATTGCCCTTATCAACTATAACAGTTTGGCCTTTATACTTAGCGAAATCAATGTTACCATTTTCATAACCAAACTTCATTTGTTGATAATATTCATGACCATTTTTTCCAGTATACTTCAAATCCGCAATGCCGTTATCATCCAGTACAACAGTATGCTTACCTTTACCAGTTGCTTCAGCGGCTTGCATATGTTCAGCCACAAAACCTTTGAACCCCTTACTACCTCCACGCATGGTATTTAAATTCCTCAAATCATTTCCCATTTTTCCCATGCTTGAGATATGTTGAGCATTTTGTGCAGAAGATACCCCTGTTGATAATGTAAAATTCTTTTGGGATGTATCGGTCGCCATTGACGTAATACTTTTTGATGTATCGCCGGTAACTCCAGTTTTATAATTCATCACTTCATGGCTAGAATCACCAACTCCACCATTAAAAAAAGTAGTATTTGCCATATTATTCTCCTCCACACTGTACAAATGATATAAATAACAAATAGATGTTATTACACTTCGACAACTTCACACAAGTATCACTCTAAATTAGAATAACCCTATACAATTCTTCATAATAAGGCTTCTTGGAGCATCTTGATCAACCACTTCATGCATCTTAAATAAAGTCAATAATGCAACGAGAATTTCTTAATATATGTTCAGAACCAAACGATATTGCCATAATAAAGTTATAGTTCTGTACTGGATATGAACAGAATAGAACTTTAATATAATTATTAAATTATCATATTTATCCTAATTTTCTAGATAAATACAATAGAAAGCCGTCACATTCGATGATTTTCATCAGGCAACGGCTCCTTTACATTTATCTACAACTTATACAATTTATGTGCCAATATAAGCACACCTATACATTGCGAATCACACTGTATGCCAGCTCCGCATTGTGCATAGCCAGCCGACGCAGGTCATCAAAAAGCTGCTCGTTCTGCTGGCTGAAACCTGCCTTGTCATTCCACTTGCTACGAATCTGCGCCATAAGCCTTTCAAAATCCACATCCTCCAGCGTTCCCACAGGCTGTTCGCCCACGGATTCCAGGAAACGGTCCACCTTCGGGTCATAGGAAATGCCAATCATCGGCACTCCCATTACACCGGCAAATATCAGGGCATGAAGACGAATAGATATTAATAATTCCATATTGCCCACGATAGATAAAAGCTCGCTGGTATTGTATTCCTCCGGTAGCACCACCATGTCGTGCCTGGCCATAGCCGCCACCTGCTCCGCGGTACGCACATCCTCCGGATACTGCATCGGCAGAAAAACCACCCTGGCGGAAAACTCCTCCACAATCCTGTCAGCCGCCCTTGCCACCACTTCCTTGTAATGGCTCATGCCGCACCACTCACGCACAGAAATGCAGACCAGCGGCTTTTCCCCCACGGAAACGCCATGCCGCTGCAAAATCCCTCTGCCAATCTTCCTGTCCACCTGATGAATGGCGTGCACAGGGTCTGCGGTAGGCTCGATATGGGGCCTTACAATCCCCAGGGCCTTCAATTCCTCCAAGGAACCCCGGTCACGGACAGTAATCATCCTGACCCGATTGCCGATATAGCCCATGAACCAGCGGGCAAAGCTTCCATTGATAGGGCCGATACCCTGGGCGTAAAGCATCACAGGGGTACCCAGCAGCTCTGCCATCCAGATAATCAGCAGGTAGTAGTACAGGCTCCTGCGGCTGGTCACATTCTGCAACAGGCTGCCGCCGCCGCTAATCAGCAAATCAGCCCGCCTGACAGCAGCAAAAATCCCCCGCAGGTCCAGCCAGCCCACGGCATTTACGCCGTGGCGCCGCCTGGTATCCTCCGGGCTGGCAGATATTACAGTTATATTCACTTTGGGATTCAAATCCGATAAAACCTCTACCATAGCCGCCAGCATCGCTTCATCGCCGGCATTTCTGGAGCCGTAATATCCGGAAATTACAACATTACTCATGCTCTGTTGTCATTCCTTCTAAACATCTACAACAAATAATCATCTAAACAAACAAGCATATAAATGAACAAACACCTGGGTAAACGGTCACAGGCCGGCAGTTACAGGACATTCAGGCAACTACAACAAAAAGCACCATCACTTTTTCCCGGCTGACAGCCTCGGTGCCACATACTTAATCCACAAATCCACCAAAATCATGCAGACAGCACCAACACCGGCACCCAGCACCAGTCCCCCGATGCCTCTGGCAAAGGACATGAACACAGGAGAACGCATGTGGGCAAAAGTCTCAACCATGGACCCCTGCCCGATGGTGGCCACCAGCACCAGCACAAACAGCACCATAGTAGGCCACTTGCGGAACCAGGCCATCACCGCCAGCAAAAAGGCGGGATGCCCGATCATGAACTCCTTGGTCCTAGGGCGGGCATACATGGCCTGCTCCAGGAAGGCCCTCAGCTTCAGTTCGGTGGCAGATACCGGCATGCCCATAGTGTGGCCGGAACGGGCCACGAAGACCACGCCTGCCACCAGCACCAGGAACAGCCCCAGCAGGGTCTTTACCTTCACAGGGGTGTCCAGCATCTTTTTGAACTGCTCCAAAAAGCCTTCTGTATCATCCATTCTGCCGTCAAATACGTCAAACCGCTGCAAAAAGCCAATGGCCACCAGCACAATCGGCATGATGAAGGTCAGCTTGATGCCCCGGAAGATATTGACCTCCAGCAGATACTCCGTGTCCGCCAGGGAGGCTGACAGATAAGCAGCCCCTGCATAAGACATTATACCACAGACTGCCAGGGCTGCAAAACCCGTGCCCATCATCCGCAAAAGTCCGGCAGTGCCTGCCGCCATCCGCCCCCGGATGCGGTCCAGCATCCACAGCACGGAAATGGCCGGGAACACGTTGGCTGACACCAATGACGCCACCAGGCGGACCTTGCTACCATGCCCCATCAGCACGGGCAGCACGGCAGCTGCCCCGATAATGAGCAGCAGGCCATAGATATACCGTGGCTTCATGTCAGGAATCACCAATGCAAGGTAGAGCACGCCTGCCGCTACCGCACCCAGGATGACCAGCGCCCGCACCAGCCCTGACGGATAGAAGTGCGCAAAGATGCCTGCCCTGCCCATAGTGAAGCCCTGAGCCTCCAGCTTGTCCCGGACGCCTGCGATATAGGTCATATTGGTCTCCAGCAGGGTCATGCCCGGTGCCGGCTTGTCAAAGGTCTTCAGCAGGTTGAAGCGGATATTCCGCTCATCATCCGTGGTTCCCCAGCGGTCCACGGCCTCGCTGATTTTCATCTTCTTCTGCTCGTCCTTGGGAATGGAATACAGCCTGGCAGACTGGTAGTCCATCGCCTTGGCAATCTCCAGCATGCCATCCTGATGGAAGAACTGCAGCTGGGTGACGCCCTCAATCATGCCCAGGGTCAGGCCGCGCTGCAGCATCTGCTCTGCCATATACTCCGACTCATCCGGCGCCCCCAGTGTCTGGGAGCCGGAGAAGACGATGCCGGACACCCGGAAGCCATCCAGTCTTTCATAAAAGGCATCAATATCATCACGGGTGCACTGGCGGTAATTGGTAGGCCGCGCCAGCACATAGAAGCCTGCCCCATTGACAGCCTGCATCTCGTCTGTAGGCATGCCCAGGTCCATCTTCTCCAGCTCTTCGTAGTTGGCACTGACCTCCAGCACCCGCTGGCCGCTGACTGTCAGCTCCTTTACCCTGTCAGCCCCCAGGCGGCGCACCAGGTCCTCGTGCACTTCCTGAAAGGTCTGCTGATGGTGTCCTGTCACATAGACATTGGTGCCCTTTATCTGGCCTGACTCCACCAGGCTGCGCCAGCCGGCATCGCTGATACCGCCGTTCTGGTAGTTTGCCAAGATGGTGCTGCCATTGACAGCCGTAGCCTTGCCGTTGACATTCAGCTTCTTGAAGGTGGTCTCATAGACGGCCAGCGAGGTAATGCCCGCTTCCTTTGCCCTGGCCAGCACCCCTTCCGGGCTGACGCCTTCCTTCTCTGCCAGTTCCACCAGGTCCTCATAGTCCATGACCAGTTCCACAGACCTGTTCTGCTGCTCCACCTGATGACGCTCCACATCAATCACCAGGGAGGCCAGCAGGCCGATGACAATCAGCAAGATTAAAAATTTATTGTACTTGAATTGCTTCATAATTTCCTATCCCCTGCCTATATTACTGCCTCCGGGGCTCATCTATAGGCCCGGCCTTTATGACTTAGCCTTGATAACTACATAGCCATCATGCTGCTCTACATCCTCAATCTCTGCCCTGACAGGCGAACTGCCCATATCAAACAGCAGGATATCGCCGAAGAAATTGCCCAGCACCGCCTGTCCGAAAACAGCGTTCCGGATGTCCAGCTGCGTCATGTGGAAATACAGGCCGCCGTCCTTTGCCAGCACCCTGCCCTCCAGATGGATATCCGCCGTGCGTCCCATGAGCTTCACCTGGCCGGAAGCCGTCAGCTTGTCCCTGTCCATCACGGCATGGAGGTTTTCCACCTTGTCCAGCTTCTTTTCCAGCATTTCCTGCAGGGCCTGCTGGGTGATGGTGCCGGTCAGCTCCAGCTTCCCGGCTGACCTGATGGCAGAGCCGTCACGCTTCTCCAGGGCGGAAAAATCCGCCTGTACATCCTCGCCATAGAGGGTGAGCTTCTCCACCTGGATATCCCCCAGCCGGGCCTTGTCCGCCACGATATCGATGCTATCGGCATGGCCTGCCAGAAGCCGCATCCCCGGCATGGCCTCCATATCAACAGTCACATTTTCCGCCTGCAATGCCGACCTGATGCTGCTGCCCAGCCTTTTTTCCAGCAGTCCCGGCAGGACCAGCTGGCTGAAGGCTGCCAGAACAGCCAGCACCGCAGCCAAAACAATCAAAAATCTGCGCATACAACAACCTCCTGCCACAACGGGCTTCCGCCAGATCTGCAAGCACCAGCCGCCTCGGCGGCAAGCTTATAGCTGATGGTTCGCCTTGGCCCGCAAAAACGCCTCGATAAACATATCCAGGTCACCATCCATCACGGCCTGGGTGTTGCCTGTTTCCGCACTGGTGCGATGGTCCTTCACCATGTTGTACGGATGGAACACATAGGAGCGGATCTGGCTGCCCCACTCAATCTTCTGCTGGTCACCTTCCAGGGCGGCAATCTCCTTCTCCTTCTTCTCCTCCTCCAGCTCAAAGAGCTTGGCACGGAGCATCTTCAGGCACTGCTCCCTGTTCTGAATCTGTGAGCGCTCATTCTGGCACTGTACCACGATGCCGGTAGGCTCGTGGGTCATGCGGACAGCGGAGGAAGTCTTGTTGATGTGCTGGCCGCCGGCGCCGCTGGCGCGGTAGGTGTCCACACGCACATCATCCATGTTGATTTCCACTTCCACCGTATCATCCAGCTCCGGCATGATATCGCAGGCACAGAAGGAAGTATGGCGCCGTGCCGCGGAGTCAAATGGGGAAATGCGCACCAGCCGGTGCACCCCCTTCTCGGACTTCAGGAAGCCGTAGGCGTTGTGCCCCTTGATAAAGAGGGTGGCAGACTTGACGCCTGCCTCATCCCCCGGCAAAAGGTCAGCGGTCTCCACGGAGAAGCCGTGGCGCTCCGCATACCTGCCGTACATGCGCAGCAGCATGCTGGTCCAGTCCTGGGCCTCGGTGCCGCCAGCACCTGCATGAAGGGTGAGGATGGCGTTGTTGGCATCGTACTTGCCGGACAGCAGCACTTCCAGCTGCAGCTCCTCCAGTGACCTGTTGATGGCCTCCATATCGGCACGGACATCAGCCTCTACGCTTTCATCCTTGTCATCCATGCCGATTTCCCACATGACCTGCACATCGTCATACTTGGCCAGCAGGGCCTTGTACTTGTCCACGCTGACCTTGACATCGTTCAGCTCCTGGTTGATGCGCTGGGCCTCCTCCGGATTGTCCCAGAAGGTAGGCTCCCCCATCTTGTATTCCAATTCTGCGATTTTTTCTTCTTTGCGGGCTACATCCAGAGCCTTTTCCATCTCTGCCAGCCGCCCCTGGAGAGCCGTGATTTCCGGCTTCAAATCCTCCAGCATCATCTTCACTCCTTACGCCTTTTTACCACAACAATTCTTGTATTTTTTGCCGCTGCCGCAAGGGCAAGGGTCATTCCTGCCCGCCTTTTCGCCATTATTCACCGGCTGCTTCCTGACTGCGGCATCAGATTCGTCACCGTGAGTCTGCTTTGCTGCCGCCATGCGCTGCTGGGACTCCCGCTCCATAGCCTCCTGCTGCTCCCTGGTGATGATGTTCACCCGGAAAATCAGGGAAGCAATATCGTTCTGGATGGAGTCTATCATCTGGCCAAACATCTCATGGCCCTTAATCTTGTACTCAATCAACGGATTGCGCTGGCCGTAAGCCAGCAGCCCGATGCCCTCCCGGAGCATATCCATGCGGTCCAGGTGCTCCATCCAGCGGTTATCCACCACCCGGAGCATGACGATCTTTTCCAGCTCCCGCATGTTGATCTCGCCGAAAAGCTGCTCACGCTGGTTGTAGGATTCCTCCGCCAGCTGGTTCAGGAAGTCCTGCACCTCGTCCCGGCTCATTTCCTCCAGCTCCTCCAGCTTCAGCCTGCCGGCAGGCGCATAGATGCCCTCTGCATCCTTGATAAGCTCATCCAGGGACCATTCCTCTGGATAAAGCTTTTCGTTGGCATACTGGTTCATCTCCGCTTCCACAATCCTGCCAATCATGGACAGGATGTGCTCCCGGAGGTTTTCCCCCTTCAGCACCTTCCTGCGCTCGGCATAGATGACCTCACGCTGCTGGTTCATCACATCGTCATACTGCAGGACGTGCTTGCGCATATCGAAGTTCCTGCCCTCCACCTTCTTCTGGGCGTTGGCTATGGAACGGGTAATCAGCTTGTGCTCAATCGGGTCGTCCTCCCCCATGCCCAGCCTGTTCATGATGCTGGAGATGTTATCACCACCGAAGAGGCGCAGCAAATCATCCTCCAGGGACAGGTAGAAGCGGGACTCCCCCGGGTCACCCTGGCGTCCGGCACGGCCCCGGAGCTGGTTGTCGATGCGGCGGGACTCGTGGCGCTCCGTGCCCACGATAAACAGGCCCCCCAGCTCAGGCACGCCCTCCCCCAGCTTGATGTCGGTACCGCGGCCTGCCATATTGGTGGCGATGGTCACGGCGGATTTCTGGCCGGCATCAGCAATAATCTCCGCTTCCTGCTCATGGAACTTGGCGTTCAGCACGCTATGGGGAATATTGCGCTGGCTCAGGATATGGCTCAGCTCCTCGGACTGGGTGATGGAAGTTGTGCCTATCAGCACCGGCTGCCCCTTGGCGTGGATTGCTGCCACGTCATTGGCAACGGCCTTGTACTTGGCACGCTTTGTCTTGTAGATAACATCAGGATGGTCGATGCGGGCCACCGGCCTGTTGGTCGGAATCACGATTACCGGCAGCTTGTAGATTTTCAGGAACTCGTCTTCCTCGGTCTTGGCGGTGCCTGTCATGCCAGACAGCTTGCTGTACATGCGGAAGTAGTTCTGGAAGGTGATGGAAGCAAGGGTCTGGGACTCCCGGCGCACCTCCAGCCCTTCCTTGGCCTCGATGGCCTGATGCAGGCCGTCAGAATAGCGGCGCCCCTCCATCAGGCGGCCCGTAAACTCGTCCACTATGACAATCTCGCCGTTCTTGACCACATAATCCCGGTCACGCTTCATCAGCGCCTTGGCCCGCAGGGCAGCCGTAAAGCAGTGGGACATCTCGATATTCTCAGGGTCGTAGAGGTTCTTTACCCCTACCAGCTTCTCAATCTTAGGCACGGCACTGTCGGCAGGCGCCACGGTCTTGGCCTTTTCGTCAACGGTGTAGTCAACACCCTCCTTCAGGTGCTCCACCGCCTTGGCCATCTTCACGTAGCTGTCGGTGGACTTGGAGCCGGGGCCGGAGATAATCAGCGGCGTCCTGGCCTCATCGATGAGGATGCTGTCCACCTCGTCCACGATGGCGAAGTTCAGCTTCCGCTGCACCATCTGGTTCAGGTCCACCACCATGTTGTCACGGAGGTAGTCAAAGCCGTATTCGTTGTTGGTACCGAAGGTAATGTCGCAGCTATAGGCGAATTTGCGCTCCGGGAAATCCATGTCATGGCGGATAAGCCCCACGGAAAGCCCTAGGAAATTGTACAGCCTGCCCATCTCGATGCTGTCGCGCTTGGCCAGGTAGTCATTGACTGTAACCATGTGCACACCCTTGCCTGTCAGAGCATTCAAATAGGTCGGCAGGGTGGCCACCAGGGTCTTGCCCTCGCCGGTACGCATCTCAGCAATCTTGCCCTCATGGAGGCAGATGCCGCCCATCATCTGCACGTCAAAGTGGCGCATGCCCAGCACCCGCTTGGAAGCCTCCCGGACCACCGCAAAGGCCTCCGGCAGGATATCGTCCAGGGTTTCACCGGCTGCCAGCCTGTCCTTGAATTTCTCCGTATAGCGCGTCAGGGAAGAATCGCTGAGATTTATCAGGCTTTCCTCGTAGGAATTTATCTTCTCCACAATCTGGCGCAGGCGCTTAACCTCTTTATCATTGTTGTCGCCCAAAAAGCGTTTCAAAATACCAAACATGAACTCACTCCTATTTTATGGTCGCAGCTTTGAGGCTTCATCCTTATGGTTGCACCTTTATGGTGGCATTTCCAGGATTCCATAGCCGCAGTTTCATCTATAATTAAGATACAATATACAAAAACTCTACATTAGTTTATCAAAGTATCTACTATAAGTCAAAATTTCACAAATATTTTTCTCCAAAAAAGAGGGTTTTCCCATAGTAATGGCGAATATAACATCATAGTCTACTAGAAAGGGGATGTTATTATGGCAACATTCACTATTAGAGGAAAAAATGTAGAAGTTACTCCTGCCCTGAAGGATTATGTGGAGAAGCGTGTCGGCAAGGTTACCCGCTACTTCAGTGATGTGGGGGATATCGCTGTACTGCTCAGCGTATCCAAGGAGCGCCAGAAGGTTGAGGTAACGGTTCCTGTGCAGGGCGTCCTGCTCCGCGGCCAGGAAGTAACTAACAATATGTACACCTCCATTGACCTGGTTATCGAAAAGCTGGACCGCCAGATTCGCAAGCATAAGACCAAGATGCAGCGCCGCTTCCGTGACGGCACCCTGCTGGACGAGGCCTTTGCCACTGCCCCTTTTGCACCGGCAATCCCTGACGAGGAAGACGAGTTCCCTGTTGTCAAGAAAAAGAAGTTCAACGTGCGCCCGATGGATGTGCAGGAAGCCATCATGCAGATGAACCTCCTCAATCATGACTTCTTTGTGTTCCGGGATGCAGACACCGAGACCGTCAGCGTGGTATATCGCCGCAGCGATGGGAAGTACGGCCTCATTGAGTCCGAATACTGAGCGTGAAGCATATAGCATTTAACTGAAAAAAAACGTAAAAAATAGAGACATCGGATATTGCTCTGATGTCTCTTTTTTATGCTGTCTATAATCATTTCTACGGGGACGAGCAGGGACAGTACCCGCCGAAAACACGCTCTCGCTCCGCGTTGTGCCTAGCGGTGCTAAACTCTTGCTGCGCCTGCGGCTTACAACTTGTTAAGCACCGAGGCACAACAAAGGTTTTCTCTGGGCACTGTCCCCACTCGTCCCTGTTCGTGCCCAATAGCTGCCATCAGTATAGCCACGAACAAGGCGGCACGGCATGTACCATTACAGGCATGTATACGAGCCTCGCTTCTTAGCGAATGCGAGCCGCAGGCGATGCATGAGCTTAGCAGCGTGAGGCTCGTGTCCATAGCGCCAGCGTGCCTGAAATGGTACTGCCGTGCCGCCCGATACATGACATAACATGACATATAATGTACCATTACAGTACCTTTGACAGGAACAGCTTCGTCCGCTCCTCCTTAGGATTTTCAAATACTTCTTTCGGCGGGCCCTGCTCAATGATGTTGCCGCCATCCACAAACAGCAGCCTGTCCCCCACTTCCCGGGCAAAGCCCATCTCATGGGTAACAACCGCCATAGTCATGCCCTCATTGGCAAGGCTCTTCATAACATCCAGCACCTCGTTTACCATCTCCGGGTCCAGTGCCGAGGTAGGCTCATCAAAGAGCATCACCTTAGGGCGCATGGCAAGGGCCCTGGCGATGGCCACCCGCTGCTGCTGGCCGCCGGAAAGCTGCGGCGGATAGGCATCAGCCTTGTCAGCCAGCCCTACACGCTCCAGGAGCTCCCGGGCGATTTTCTCCGCCTCCGCCCTGGCCATATTGCGCACCTTTATAGGGGCCAGGGTAATATTCTGCAAAACCGTCATGTGGGGAAACAGGTTGAACCGCTGGAACACCATGCCAATTTCCTCCCGGGCCTTGTTGATGTCCGAATCCCCGGTCAGGTCAATGCCGTCCACCACCACGCTGCCGCTGGTAGGCTCCTCCAAAAGGTTCATGCAGCGCAGCAAAGTGCTCTTGCCGGAGCCTGACGGCCCGATAATAACCACTACCTCTTGAGGATTGATGTGCAGGTCGATGCCCTTCAGCACCTCATGCTCCCCAAAGGATTTGTGCAAATTCTTTATATCAATCATTTCGTATCCAACCTTTTCTCAAGATATGCTACCAGACGGGAAATCGTCAATGTCATGACCAGATAGATAATCGCCACGCTGAGCCAGATTTCCAGCGAGCCGTAGGTGCGGGCAATAATCAGCTGGCCGCGGCGGGTAAGCTCCTCAAAGCCGATAACGGACACCAGGGAGGAATCCTTCAGCAGGGCGATGAACTCGTTGCCCAGTGGCGGCACGATGTTCTTGAATGCCTGGGGCACGATGATGTAGCGCATGGTCTGCACCCAGGTCATGCCCAGGGACCTGCCAGCCTCCATCTGCCCATCGTCAATAGCCTGGATACCGGCCCGGAAAATCTCGGCAATATAGGCACCGCTGTTGATGCCGCAGGCGGTGATAGCGGCGATGAATGGGTCCACCCGCTGCTCCAGAATGACCGGCAGGGCAAAGTAAATCAGGAAAATCTGCACCAGAAGCGGCGTGCCCCGCAGAAAATCGATATAGATTGCCGCCAGCCAGCGCAAAACCCTGACATTGGAAATCCTGGCAATCCCCACAAACATGCCGATAATCAAGCCCAGCCCTACCGAGATAGCAGTAATCTGTATCGTAATGCCTGCACCCGTAATCAGCAGGGGAAGGGAATTGACCATCAGGTCAACATTTAAATTCATATCCACACACGTCCTCTAAAAATAATATTACCCAAATATTATATGAAACCAAAGCACTAGTGTCAACCAAAGAAAAATGCACCATCGCCGGGGCAACAGTGCATTTTACCTTATTCACATGCTTTCGCTGACGGCTGCATCCCAGGCATCACCCGGGCAAACCGGCAGCACAGCAGCGGAAATTACTTGCTGGTGGTGCCGAACCACTTGGTAAAGATTTCATCGTACTTGCCGTTCTCGTGCAGCTTCTTCAGGGCAGTGTTAATTTCCTTCAAAAGCTCCTCGTTCTTCTTGGATACGGCAATACCGTAATCCTCGGAGGTCAGGAGGTCAGGCAGGGCCTTTACGTTGGTCTCGCCGCTCTTCATGATGTAGTAGTCATTTACAGGACGGTCATTTACTACCGCATCCACGCCCTTGGCCCGCAGCTCCATGAAGGTATCAGCAGAAGAGTTGAACTCCTTCACATCCACGTCCTTAATCTTCTTTACCTCGGCAGCGGAGGTGGTGCCAATCTGCACAGCAACCTTCTTGCCCTGCAAATCCTCGAACTTCTTGATGTAGTCATTGTCCTTTGCCACAATGATGGACAGGCCGGACTTGTAATAAGGGTCGGAGAAGTTCACCTTCTGCTTGCGCTCCTCGTTGATGGTCATGCCGGAAATGCAGACATCAATGTTGCCAGCCTCCAGGGCAGGAATCAAGCCATCAAAGTTCAGGTTGTTAATCTCCACCTTGTAGCCCATCTCCTCGCCTACGGCGCGGATCAGGTCCATATCAAAGCCCTGATACTCCTTGCCGTTCTCATCCTGGAACTCAAACGGAGCAAAGTCAGCGTTTACGCCCACCTTCAGAACCTTCTCGCCCTCAGCGGCCTTCTGCTGGTCGCCGCCGCAGCCTGCCACCAGGGCAGCCACAGCCATCAGGGCAGCCATGCACAATACCAATAATTTCTTTGCCATGAAAAAAATCCCCCTTGTCTGATAATCTTTTGCTGGTTCAATATTGGCCAGCTACAAAATAAAGCCCAAGAAACGCTCGCGAATCCTGGGCTTCATTGCCACATTTTATGTACGCATAATTATGCGATTACGCGCCATCATGCGATTGTGCCGACAGCACAAGCCGATATCCACCGATATCCATCGATATCCATCAACCGATATCTATCAGCCGTTCTTCCTTGCCTGGAAGCAGTCGCGGCAATATACAGGACGATCATTCTTAGGCTCAAATGGAACCTCGGTCTCCTTGCCACACTGAGCGCATACTACGGTGAACATCTGGCGCTGTTCCTTCTCTCCACCTTCACGATTGCGACGTCTCTTATCGCGGCAATCACGGCAGCGAACCGGCTTATTCTCAAAGCCCTTTTCTGCGTAAAATTCCTGCTCACCTGCGCTGAAGATGAATTCCTTACCGCAGTCCTTACATACTAAAGTCTCGTCTACAAATGCCATGAAAAAAATCCCCCATTATAATTTTTGAATATCCCATATGTGCGCTTACTTCTTTTTACCTAATCCCAGGTGGACAAAGAGACATCCTACTACGACTTAGTATACTTGCATGGGAAAAAAAAAGCAAGTAAAAGTTTCTGACAGACCTGCATTTGAGACTTTAGGGCATGGCTGAACCCTTGTAAATACAGGCTGTCACAGAAAAAATACCGCCACGCAAATATTTATGCAAAAATATCTATATTGCCGCCGATGCCTGTCATGGCGGATACATCAATGGAATCCAGCATGTCCATCATGGCTGTTTCCGAGGTCTCCATAGCCATCTTCATGACTGATGTGCCCACCTGCATGTCAAGCTGCTGCTGATGCAGCCCCACAGACATGGCTGCGATGCTCATGTAATCCATACAATTCCCTCCTTTTGCAGTGCTAAGTGCCATGTACCATGTACCAGGTGCCATGTGCCAAGTACCATGTATCAAGTGCCAAGTACCGCATCAGGGCAATACCCCTCAAAAAACCGCTCTCGCTCTTAGTTGTGCCTCGCGTTACTAACATTCATCTATCGTGCTTCGCACTCTGATGAATGAAGTAACGAGGCGCAACAAAGGTTTTTTCGGGGTACATGCCCTGCTGCTTACCCTCCTGCCAACATAGAACATGAATGTTATGCAAATACGAAACCTGCTACTTATTGTATCGGCATTAGGCTGCCGCTGCAATAGTGCTGCCAGATTTTTTTGTAGGCCGCCTCCAAATCATGCATATATGCCTTGCCGTCCATGAGGCGGGAATTACGCAGCATCTCCGGCAGTTCCCGGTGCAGCCTGTTCAGCAGGATGCCGTTGGTGGCCAGCTGCACCGCCTTGGCCACATATTCCCTTGGGCTATTGGCGATTAGCTCCGGCAGCCCGGCGGCAGTCAGGATGGAGGCACCGTAGCGGGAGCCGTGAGTCCTGCCCCGCAGGGTAATCACCGGCACCCCCATGTAGAGAGCATCGCAGGTGGTCAGCCCGCCGTTATAAGGAGCAGTATCCAGGATGATATCGATATCGTTGTACTGGGTGAGGTAATCCGGCGTAAAAGGCCGAAGCTCCAGCCTGCCTGCATCGCCCCCCAGCCTGCGGAACCGCTGGCACACAATTTCCTGCCCGGAGGGCACGCTGCAAATCTTGCACTTGATCACCAGCCTCGACTCCGGCACCGCCTGCAAAATATTCCGCCACTGCACCAGCATGGCATCCGTCACCTTGGCAAAGCTGTTGAAGCTGCCAAAAGTGATGTGGCCACGCTCCATGACAGGGGCATTATGCCCCTGAGAACGCAAATCCCGCATGGTTTCCGGGCGATAGCACAGATGGCAGCCAGGCAGCCTGAGGGGCTGCTCCATAAAGCCGCTGCGCCTCTCCCCCTTGGGCATGCAGCACTCATCCGTCAGGAAAAAATCCACCGCCGGCAGCCCAGTGGTATTAATATAGCCGATGCCGGACACCTGCACCGGCGCCGGACGGCAGGCCATCACCGGCAGGCAGCTGTTCTGGCTGTGGCCGGACAAATCCACCAGGATGTCGATGCGGTCATCGTGAATCAGCTTGGCAATCTCCTGGGGGGTGCGCCCGTGCACATCCCGCCAGCGGTCAGCCATTTTCTTGAACCGCTGGGTAACGTGGTCCTCCCTGCCTGCGGAGTAGCCATAGATGGTAAACTCCGTATGGTTTCCGTCCTTCAGAAGCGCCGTAAAGAAGTACGCCGCCGCGTGAAGGCGGAAATCAGGGGAAATATAGCCGATGCGCAGGGCATGAGGCTTGTTTTTTGTATTGGCATCATGGGGAAAGCCAATCTGCTCCGGGTACATCTGCCCGTACTGGGCGTGCTTGGCCGCCAGGCTCTGGGCATCCGCGCTGCGGTAATTGCTCAAAAACAGCCCCTTGCTGAAATAGCTGGCCGCCGCGGCCCTGTCCTCCAGCATGCTGCTGACCATAAAGGCCGCCTCCGCCGCCTTGTCCGTCTCTCCTGCCAAAAGGCAGGTATCAGCATAAAAGCTGTAGCCCCGCATCACCAGCTGCCTGTCCAGAGCGCTCCAGCCCGGCTGGCCGGAAATAAAGCGGTGCCTGGCGGAAAGCCCCTTCTTGACGCCCTCCTGGTAGCGGCTGAAAAGCTGCTCATAGGCCGGTAGTGCCCTGTCCAGCTCATACCTGGCGCCAAAAAACACCGCCGCCGCCAAAAGCCCCCGGAGGTTTGCCCCGGAAACGCTTCTCTGGCTGGGCAGCTCCCAGAACCGCTGCAGATATGCCTCCGCCGTCTCAAAGTCCTGCAAATAAACTGACGCCTCTGCCACCAGCGCCAGCCCTTCCGGGCTGTCCGGCACTTCCTCCAAAAGCTGCCTGCCGCAGGCCCGCATGCTGTTCATATCCCCCCGGGCAAAGCAGCCCTCCGCCGCCCTTGCCCACTCATTTACAACTTCCAGTTCCATCCTGCCTCACCACATAAAATCATCATATCCGTATTCATAATCACTGCCATGCTCCGGCGGCTCATATCTCAGGCTCCAGCTCATGGCCATACTCCCTGAGGAACCTGCGCTGATATGTCTTGTACTCCGCCGCCAGGGGCTTTTCCTTGGGACAGTGGATGCACCAAAAGCTATCCTGCCTAGGCACCACAGCCTTGTAGCCCCGCCGCTGCATTTCCTTGCACATGCTCACATCATAAAAATGCCAGCCATCAAACAAATCCTCACGCCAGGGCACATCCACCGCCGTTGCCAGCAGCAGGCCATCCAGCGCCTCCACCTCCAGCCAATCTCCTGCCGGTTCCATACAGGCAGTCTCCACCACGCACTCCGGCTCACAGGCATGAAGCACCTTGCCGTAGGTGCGCATGGCATCCCACCACACCCCGGAAGCTGGCAGCATCCTGGCCCCTATTACGCCCAGGATGCCCACATCGTCAGCCGCAAAGATTTGCAGCAGGTCAAAGACGAAATTCTTATTAACAAGCAAGGTATCCTGATGCACATACACCTTGTAGGCGGCAGAAGTTCTGGCCATGCCCTGATTGTAGCCGCTGCACATGGATTTTGCCCCCGTGACGGATATAAACTCCGCTTCCATGCCAGGCGGCAGCCGCAGTTCCTTCATGTACAGCAATGCTTCTGCATAAAGCTCCGGCTTGTTTACGCAGGTGATAAAGGCAATCCTTGTGCCCGGCTGAACGGCCACCCCATAACCGGCAGGCTCCGGCTCCGGCGGCAGGGGCTCCGAGCACCCCTGCTGCCATGCCGCCACCACCTGAAAATCCTGCCTGTCCAGATACACATCCTGCATTTCTAACAGGAGCTCATCCCAGAACTCCCGCTGTTCACTCCCGGGAGAAGTCTGCCAGTCAGACAAGCTCCACAAAAGGCTGTTGGTATGCACTGTCATCTCCTTGATGAAAGCAGCCAGGTAGGCAGGAAAGATAAAATGCTCCCTGCACAGCTGCCCCAGAAGGGATAAATTGTCCCTGCCCTCGCCATCCAGCCTGATGCCGTACTCCAGGCGCCGCAGGAGTACAGCCAGCCGCTGCCGGACAGCAGAGGTATACATGCGCTTCAGCTCCATGATTTCCGGGGTGGCTTTGGCAGCCTGCACCAGCCAGGCTTCCATCAGCAGGTCGTTATCAATATTCTGAAAGCCCCCTGCCTCCAGCCTGGCCACCAGGCCCTCCGGGGGCCGCCTGCCCTCCGCCGGCAGGAACTGCACATCCTTGTAGAAAGATGCCGCCATCAGCTTGACAAACTCATCCCGGGCAAAGGCACGGCTGCACACATGGTAAAAATGCCCCTCCATGAGGTTCTCCAGCACGTGCCAATAGCGGATATTGGCAAAGCTCAGCAGCAGATAGCCCGTAGGCTTCAGATAGAGCCCCAGCCCCGAGGCAATATCCTGGGGATTGCCTGCCTGGGAAAGCCCCTCCTCCGCCAGGATATAATCAAAAAACTCCTTCTCCAAAGGAAGCTGCTCTGATAAGTAATCCGCAAATACCCAATGGACATTCAGTCCCTGCCCGCCAGCCCCGCCGGGCATATTTTCCTCAGCAGCCAAAGCATCTGCCTTTTCCCTGTCAGCCACGGCACACCACAGCTCCGCCTGAGGAAACATCTGCCTGAGCCGCGGCAGGTACTCGCAGCACTCCACCACCAGTATCCTGTAGCCTGTGCCGCAGGCAGTCAAAAACCGCAGCAGCCTGCACTCCTTGCCCTCCAATTCCATCAGCCTCTCCACCATCTCTATACCCAACAGCCCAAAACCATACAGCCCCCATACAACACAAAAGGCACCAGCTGCATCGTACCGCTGATGCCTATCCATTATTCCATCTTCCCCGCTTCCAGCAATCTCATCTTGCCTGCCGCCAGCAGCAGGCCGATCAGCAGCCAGTATTCACGCATAATAGAAATCTGCAGCATGCTGCTCTCGGTCATGCCCTCCAGGTGGATGCCTGCCAGCACCAGGATGCCTATCATGCCGTAGGAGGCGGTATTCACGGAACGGCTGATGGACTTCTCCGCCTGATACAGCTTCACCAGGCGGTACAGGATATATCCCTGCAGCATCACGAAGGAAGCCAGCCCTACCGGCCCTCCCTCTGCAAATATCTTCACAAAGCTGCTCTGGTTCAGCACTGACGCCCAATCCGCCTGGCCGCTCCAATCGCTCCAGGAAACAATGACATACATGGCAATAGAAACCGCCAGCATAAAGGCAGGTATGGCCTTCTTGGCAAATACCCCCTCATCCTGATGGCACATGAGATAGAAAATAGGCATGGCCATCAGCAGGTGGGTTGCATAAGAGGAAGCGGCACTGCTGGCCCCCACCGGGGCATAATCATCCCAGACCACCAGCTGATAAGCCCCCATCGCATCGCAGACCAGCACCGACACCGCAAAGGCCACCAGAATCCAGGCCATCCGCCTGCGGGTCTGCAAATAGCCGATGCCCATGAACAGCGGGCTGAGGCGGTAAATAGTTCCCCACACCTCACCCAGGCTGTCCGCAGGACTTGGAGCCATCAGCGCCGCCACCACCTGCAGCACGCAATAAACAGCCACAATCTTCACCAGCCCCTTGTCCATATCCGGCAGGCTGCCGGTACAGACCCTCTGGGCAATCATCACCAGCGCCCCCAGCACGATACAGACGCTGGTGGCCGCGATGGACACATTGGAGGTCAGGGCAAACAACATCATCACTATGTACATTAACTGATTCCAGATTCCCAAAATCACCACTCCACACTAAAAAAAGCTGCTAACCCTTTTAGTATATCATAAAAAAACAATCCCGACTACGGCTGGACGGGATTGTTTCTATGATTATGCGATTATTTTAATCAGCCCTCTGCGGACAAATCCACCTTCTCGCCCTGCTTTTCCCGGACAACTACCCTGTCCTCATAGTCAAAGCACTCCTTGGCAATATCCTTGCTGAGCCACAGGAGGCAGATCAGGTTCGGAATCGCCATCAGGCCATTGGCGGTATCGGAGAAATCCCATACCAGGTCCAGGGTCTGGGTGGCACCGATATAGGTGATGAAGGAGAAAATCACGCGATAAGCCACCAGGATATCATGGTTGCTCACCAGATACTCCAGGGCCTTCTCGCCATAATACTCCCAGCCCAGAATGGTGGAAAAAGCGAACAGTGCCAGGGAAGTGGAAACGATTACCCGGGCATGCTCCCCGAAGACGGAGGAAAATGCCAGAATCGTCATCTGAGCGCCGGAAACAGCCTTGCCGGTCTCCGGGTCAATAGTGCCCAGCATGCCGGAGGAAGCAATAACAAGACCTGTAAGCACGCAGATAATCATGGTATCAAAGAAAGTGCCGGTCATGTTTACATAGCCCTGGCGGGAAGCGTGGTCAGTCTTGGCAGCAGCCGCTGCAATCGGCGCAGAGCCGAGGCCTGCCTCGTTGGAGAACACGCCCCGGGCAACGCCCCAGCGCATAGCGGTCAACATGGAAGCGATAATGGAACCGCCCACGCCTCCGGCCACAGCCTCAGGGGCAAAAGCCATGCGGAAAATCTCACCGATGCCTGCCGGCAGGTTGCCTGCATTCACCACGATGACAATCAATGCCATCACTACATAAAAGGCAGCCATAGCAGGAACAACGACACTGGAAACAGCACCGATGCTGCGCACGCCCTTAAAGAGGATAACCATGGAAAGAATCACCAGAATAGAGCCAATCAGCGCCGGGTCCACCCCGAAGCTGCTGTTGAAGGCAGCGGCAATGGAGTTGGCCTGAGTCATGTTGCCGATACCGAAGGAAGCGCAGACTGCAAACACTGCAAAGAGGAACGCCAGCACCCGCCCGGCTACGCCGCCAATGCCGTTCTTCATGGCATACATGGGGCCGCCTGCCATCTCGCCCCGCTCATTGGTCTCACGGTACTTCACCGCCAGCACGGACTCGCCGTACTTGGTGGAAAGGCCGAAGGCTGCGGAAATCCACATCCATACCAAAGCACCCGGGCCGCCCAGCACCATGGCTGTAGCAACGCCCACGATGTTGCCTGTGCCCACGGTGGCAGACAGGGCAATCATCAGGGACTGGAAAGGCGTAACATCGCCCTCGGTATTATCC
>JALFXV010000065.1 GCA_022786545.1 Selenomonadaceae bacterium | reverse complement strand
AGTTGAGTCAAACTTTGAATATATAAATACTGGTAGTGCGTATTATCTCGTAAGGGAATAAAGGCAATGAAGTATAGTATTTTTGTATAGCTCTAAGAATTTTCGTTCAGGTATACCTCTTGTTCTGTGTTTATTGTTTATCTTAATGTGGCAGAAGACTCCCTGCCTCTATAGGCGGGAGATGAATGCCACGTCCACCGAATTTACGCAAGTAATTGAGGTGAACAATAGAACATAGTGGTGATATAATAGTAAGTGACAGGAGGTGAACGATATGTTACAGCAAAAAGGCTATCAGTATAGAATATATCCCACTAAACAACAGCAACAGCTAATCAATCAGACACTGGGATGCGTAAGGTTTGTGTATAACAGGTTTTTGAATATCCGTAAAGAAGCATGGACAAATTCAAAAACAAGCGTGACTTACAAGCAGACTAGCAAAATGCTGACCGAGTTAAAATGTGAGCCGGACTATGTATGGCTGAATGTGGTGGATAGTACCTCGTTGCAGCAGGCGTTAAAGGATTTGGATAAGGGATTCAAAAACTTTTTTGCCAAAAAAGTAGGCTATCCGAGATATAAATCAAAGCACAATCATTGCCTCAGCTATCGTTCCCAGTGCGTTAATAACACTATTGCAATCAAGAATGGCAAGCTGAAGCTTCCTAAAATAGGCCTGGTAAAAATAAAGCTTTCCAGGAATTTCACAGGCAGAATTTTGAATGTCACTGTGTCACGCAAGGCTACAGGCAAGTATTTTGTTTCCCTGTGTGTTGAGGAAGAAGTGAAAATTTTTCCCAATAACGGTGGGGAAATAGGTATAGATGTGGGAATTAAGGAGTTCTACTCCGATTCTAATGGTGATGTTGCTGCTAATCCGAAAACCTTGAAGAAATACAGTAAAAAACTGGCAAGGGAGCAGCGAAAGCTTTCCCGCAAGGTCAAAGGCAGCAATAATCGCAATAAGCAGAGAATCATCGTTGCCAGGATACACGAAAAGATAGCAAATATCCGCAAGGACTATCTGAGCAAAGTCTCCACTAAACTGGTCAAGGAAAACCAACTGATCGGTATAGAGGACTTGCAAGTCAGGAATATGCTAAAAAATCATCAACTGGCACAAGCCATTTCTGATGTATCATGGTCGGAGTTTTTCAGGATGCTTGAATACAAGGCAGTGCTGCATGGCTGCAGAGTGGTAAGGGTTCCTATATTCTACCCAAGTTCTCAAACTTGCTGTAAATGCGGATATCAGAATAAAGAGATAAAGAAGCTCGCTATTCGTGAGTGGGATTGCCCTGCATGTGGGCATCATCACGATAGAGATGTGAATGTAGCCAGGAATCTTCTGGCTAAAGCAAAAGAGATGATAGCTGTATAAGCTTCAAAGTATAAAATACCGTAGGAATTACGGAAATTAACGCCCATGGAGAGTGTGTAAGTCCTTTTTGCCAAGGCAGAAGGCTGTTCTCGTAGAAGTGGGAATCTCCCTCCTCAAACGCCTAAGCGTTAGGATGGAGTGATTCAATCTCCACGGAAGTTTGAGGACATTTACCGAATTTTTTTCATGAAAAATCTAGTAAAATATATAATACCATGCTGAAATACAGCTATATAATGTTAGGTAAAAGGTGTGATTAAGTTGATAAAGTTGCACTTTTTCTATAAAATCTAGGTAAGCCGTATATTGACGTGGTTGGGAGAGATTAAGCATGAAAAAGACAAGCAAAAAAATCGTCACGGTGCAGGAAGTATTTGAAGTTTGGTTTGAGGAATATGTGGACATCAATACCAGGGAAAATACCCGGAAATCATACCGGGGGATGATTGAGAAGCACATTTTTCCTAAGTTGGGGAATATGGAGATGAGCAAGCTGAATGCCCGCATCCTGCAGAAGTTTATCAATGAAAGGAAAAAGTATCTGAAGCGCTCATCCCTGGGCAATCTGGCTGGCAATATGCCGGGCAACCTGCCTGGCTGAGCCGGGGAAAACTATTTGGTTATGCCTTGAGCCGGGAAAACTATCTTGTTATGCCCAAGCCGGGAATATATGGCAACACAGAATGTTTTGTGGTATACTGGATAGTAGTATGCTGAAGGGCCGAGTATTCAGCAAAATAATTATTTAGTGGGAGCGTGAGCTTATGGCTAAAATAAAAAAAGCGGTGATTCCGGCAGCCGGGTATGGTACCAGGTTCCTGCCTGCCACCAAGGCAACTCCTAAGGAGATGCTGCCGATTGTGGACAAGCCTACCATCCAGTACATAGTGGAGGAGGCCCTGGACAGCGGCATTGAGGAAATCCTGATTATCAGCGGCCATGCCAAAAGGGCCATCGAGGACCATTTTGATTCTGCGCCAAATCTTGAAAGGGAGCTGGAGGAGAAGGGCAAGGAGGATTTGCTGGCCATCGTCCGGGAGACGGCAGATATCAATGTGCATTACATCCGCCAGAAGAAGATGCGGGGGCTGGGGGATGCCATTCTCTGTGCCAAGTCCTTCATGGCGGGGGAGCCTTTTGCGGTGCTGCTGGGTGATGATGTGGTCTATGCAGATGGCAGCAGGGGGCAGAAGCCTGCCCTGAAGCAGCTGATAGATGTCTATGATGCCTACGGCGGCTCAGTGCTGGGCTGCCAGCAGGTGCCTGACGAGAAGGTTTCTTCCTACGGCATTGTGGCAGGCAGCGAGATTGCCGGTTCCAGCCTGGTCAAGGTCAGCGATATGATTGAGAAGCCTGAGCTGGCAGAGGCTCCCAGCAATATGGCCGTGCTGGGGCGGTATATTATTTCCCCGACTATTTTTGAGATTCTGGAGCATACGTCACCGGGCAAGGGGGGCGAAATCCAGCTGACGGACGCCCTGAAGCAGCTGGCCTCTGTGGAGCCGGTCTGGGCCTATTGCTTTGAGGGCAAGCGCTATGATGTGGGTGACAAGCTGGGCTTTTTGAAGGCCACAGTGGAGTTTGCTTTGCGCCGTGAGGACCTGGGGCCGCAGTTCGGGGCGTATTTGCAGGAACTGATAAAGGAGCAGTGAGCATGAAGGTATTATTAGCAGGCGGTGCCGGGTATATCGGCACCCATACGGCTGTCCAGCTTTTGAAGGGCGGCTATGAGGTAGTTGTGGTTGATAATTTTGACAACAGCTGCCCGGAGGCGGTGAAGCGGGCCCAGGAACTGGCTGGCGGCAAAATCACCCTCTATGAGGCGGATATCCAGGACAGGGCTGTGGTGCAGGAGATTCTGGCCAAGGAGCAGCCGGAGACGGTTATTCATTTTGCCGGGCTGAAGGCCGTGGGGGAATCTGTGGCAAAGCCCCTGAAGTATTATCGCAACAATATCAACACGACCCTGTCCCTGCTTGAGTCAATGGCTGAGACAGGGGTGCAGAAGATTATTTTCTCTTCCTCGGCCACTGTCTATGGCGAGCAGAATCCGCCGCCATATAATGAGGATATGCCCAAGGGGCTCTGCACCAATCCTTATGGCTGGACCAAGTCCATGATGGAGCAGATTCTGGCGGATGCCGCAACGGCCAATCCTGAGCTGGGGGTTGTCCTGCTGAGGTATTTCAACCCTATCGGTGCTCATGAGTCCGGGCGTATCGGCGAGGACCCTCAGGGCATCCCAAATAATCTGATGCCTTATGTTTCCCAGGTGGCGGTAGGCAGGCGGGAGCAGCTGACGGTGTTCGGCGGCGATTATGATACGCCGGATGGAACCTGCCTCAGGGATTATATCCATGTGATGGACCTGGCAGACGGCCATGTGAAGGCGGTGGAGTTTGCTGCCGGCCACAAGGGCGTGGAGATTTTCAACCTGGGCACCGGCAAGCCCTACAGCGTGCTGGATATTGTGAATACCTTCCAGCAGGTGAACGATGTGAAGGTGAACTACGCCATCGGGCCGCGCCGTGCCGGTGACCTGCCGGTGTGCTACGCGGATGCTGCCAAGGCAAAGGCGGTGCTGGGATGGGAGGCAAAGCGCACCCTGGCTGACATGTGCCGTGACAGCTGGAACTGGCAAAAAAATAATCCTGATGGGTACAGGATGTAAAAGGACAGCAACGTGGTATTGTGTTTTTTTCTACGTTGTGGTATAATTCAGTTGCAATGAAGTATGCAGTCTCCATAGGATACGCTGCACACAAAAAGCCCCGATGTGCCGTCGGGGCTTTTCTAGCACATTTTTAGGAGTGGCTTATGCTCCTTTTTGCTGCGTATGTTGCACTGTCTTACCTATCAAGCCATTTGCAAAGGTAATGAGTAATCACACCAGCTATGACCGACAGGAGCAATGAAGCAAATATCTCCACAGTATACACCTCCTTTCCGAGGATTGGAGGTAGCAGCAGAATAATTATATCATGGTAGCACAAAAGCGTAAATACGTTTTTGTGTTTTTTCTTGCCTGGATTTGTGATATACTATACGGGTGATATTTTTTAAATGTACAAATTTATAAAGGTGGAATAAGGTTTTGAGTAATTTAGAAGTAGGTATCGTAGGCTTGCCTAACGTAGGCAAAAGCACATTGTTCAACGCCATTACCAAGGCAGGTGCCGAGGCGGCCAATTATCCTTTCTGCACCATTGAGCCCAATGTGGGCATTGTGGATGTGCCTGACCAGCGCCTGCAGGTGCTGCATGAGATGTACAATTCCAAGAAGACCACCCCGGCGGCTTTCCGCTTCGTGGATATTGCCGGCCTGGTGAAGGGGGCTTCCCAGGGGGAGGGCCTGGGCAACAAGTTCCTGGAGCACATCCGCCAGGTGGATGCGGTGGCACAGGTGGTCCGCTGCTTTGAGGATGGGGATATTACCCATGTGGAGGGCTCCATTGACCCTATCCGGGATATTGAAATCATCAATACGGAGCTGTGCCTGGCTGACATGGAGGTGCTGGAGCGCCGCATGCAGAAGCTGGTGAAGCTGGCCAAGGCAGGTGTCAAGGAGGCCAAGGCTGAGCAGGCGGTTCTGGACAAAATAAAAGCAGCCCTGGACGAAGGCAGGACTGTGCGCAGCGTGGATTTAACTGAGGATGAGCTGGCCCTTATTAAGGAGATGAATTTCCTGACCATGAAGCCGACTCTGTATGTGGCCAATGTGGGGGAGGATGAGGTGGCCACTGCCGAGGCGGAAAACCCGTATGTGCAGAAGGTGAAGGAGTATGCCGCTACCGAGGGGGCAGAGGTGGTAGCTATTTCTGCACGGGTGGAGTCGGAGATTGCGGAACTGGATGAGGATGAGGCCAAGGAGTTTTTGCATGAGATGGGGCTGGAGCAGTCCGGCCTGGAAAAGCTCATCCATGCCGCCTTTGACCTTCTGGGGCTGATGACCTTCCTGACGGCAGGCCCGGATGAGTGCCGTGCCTGGACCATCGTCAAGGGGACGGTGGCGCCGAAGGCTGCAGGCAAAATCCATTCCGATATTGAGCGGGGCTTTATCCGTGCGGAAATAGTCAGCTTCGATGACCTGGTGGCTGCCGGTTCCACTGCCGCTGCCCGGGAAAAGGGGCAGGTGCGCCTGGAGGGCAAGGACTACGTCATGCAGGACGGCGATGTGACTTATTTCCGCTTTAACGTATAATCAACTCAGCAGCGTGTCCCTGGCGCGTAATCATCTAAACAGCGTGCCATTAGCGCATAATCGCGTAATCGCATCATTCAGGAGGAGGCTCATGCTGCACGGGCTGACGGTTATTCCGTCAGCCTGTACAGTTCCGGGCGCCTGTCCTTGAAGACGCTGATATCGTTTCTTATCTGGTCAATCATGCCTGGCTGCAGGTTGGCGTGGAGGATTTCCCCGTCCAGGTTGTCGGTGGAGCCTTGTGCCAGCAGGCTGCCCCAGGGGTCGTAGATGGCGGAGCCGCCTCCCAGGTGCATGGCCTCCCCCAGATGGGAGGAAATGCCGTTGGCGGCTGCCACAAAGAATTGGTTCTCGATGGCACGGGCCCTGAGGAGGGTGTCCCAGTGCTGGATGCGCTCTACAGGCCAGGCGGCAGCCACGAAGAGGATGCTGATATCCTGCAGGGCAAGCTGCCTTACCAGCTCCGGGAAGCGCAGGTCGTAGCAGATGATGATGCCGCACTTGATGCCGTCAATGCTGAAGGTGGCAAGCCTGCTGCCTGGGGTGAAATCGTCATTTTCCCCTGCCGGGGAGAAGAGGTGCGTCTTTTCATAGGCGGCGATGTTTTCGCCGGTTCTGTCGAAGACGTAGCAGGTGTTGTAGATTTTGCCCCCACGTGCTACGGCGATGGAACCTGCGATGATGTTGACGGTGTATTCCGAGGCCAGCCTGCCCATGTGCTTTTTCCAGATATCCTGGCTGTCGGCATACTCGCTGATTGGCTTCGGGTAAAAGCCCGTGTTCCACAGTTCCGGCAGCAGGACGGCGTCAGGCCGCTGGCGGCTGTTTACCGCCTTGTCCAGCATGGCTGACATGGCGTCCAGGTTGTGTTCGATGTTGCCCTCCTCAATGGGCATTTGCAAAATTGCTATTTTCATGATAAAATAAACTCCCTTTCGTAGATAGGATGATTTTTATGCCAGTAAAATTTAATGTAGGGAATGTTGTCAGGATGCGCAAACCTCATCCCTGCGGCAGCGACCTGTGGCAGATTACCCGCACCGGCATGGACTTCGGCATGAAGTGCCGGGGCTGCGGCCATTTTGTGATGCTGCCCCGCGTAAAATTCGAGCGCATGGTAAAGGCGGTGGTGGCTCCGGCAGGGGAATGAGCTCTTGCCGGGCCGCTTTTGCCCTGTACATTATTATATCATTTTTACACCGGGAAGGAAGTCTGTTTTTTGGTAGGTTTTTTTAAGCACAAAAAAATATCTGTATCAAGCAGTTTCAGGAAAATGGCGTGCCTGCTGGCAGTCCTGTGCCTGGGGGTGCCGTGGTTTTCTGGCGGCGTGGAGGCTGCCCGGGCTGACAGGTATTTCGTGGACTACGAGGGCAATACTGGCTACTATGTGGATGTAAATTCCATCGAGCTGCCCAGCGACCATGAGGTGGTGCTGGATTTGTACCTGGTCAAGCTGCACAGCAGGTACATGTACCGCTACCGGGCTTATTTTGATACGGAGGAGCGTTCCTATGAGTATAGAAACGCCAAGGTGTACGACTACGAGACAAAAAAGCTGATGAGTGGTGCTGAATACGTGCAGGAAAGGCTGTCCTATGGGAGGAGCACCATGCTGCAGGAAGTGGTGGAGTTTGCCGTGGGCTGGAAGCAGAGCCATATATATAAAACACAATATGGGGAAACATGGGAATAAATTAAAGGTGTTCAGCGTGAACACCTTTTTTTTAGTTATTTTTTCTAAAAAATGCCAAAGTGCCTTTACAAATGGATTGCTGGCGGTTATACTATCACATGTGGTCGTTAGAGACTAATGTTTGTATACAGTAGACATTATAACAAAATGTACATAGATGTATACAAAAGGCATTATAATTGTTATAGGGGGAATTTGTATGGATTTTGCAGCTATTATGAAGCAGGTGAATGACTTCGTCTGGGGCCCGGTAATGCTGTGCTTCCTGGTGGGTACCGGCATTTTTCTGACGGTGCGCCTGAAGTTCAAGCCGTGGCTGAATCTGCCTTATGCAGTAAGGATGATTCTGACCAAGAAGGATAATACCGAGGGCGATGTTACGCCTTTCCAGTCCCTGATGATTGCCCTGTCTGCCACCGTGGGCACAGGCAACATCGTGGGCGTTGCTACAGCCATGGTGCTGGGCGGCCCGGGTGCTTTGGTATGGATGTGGATTTC
>JALFXV010000018.1 GCA_022786545.1 Selenomonadaceae bacterium | reverse complement strand
ACCAGCCGGAGGTCTGGCAGTGGGTTCGTAGTGCCATAGACTTGCTGTCCTTTGCACCGAAGGACTTGACAATCTTCGCCCACAGCACACGGGCTGCACGCATTTTTGCCACTTCCATAAAATAATTCTTACCGATCGCCCAGAAGAAGGACAATCTCTTGGCAAAAGCATCCACAGGCAATCCCGCTTTGATACCTGTACGGATGTATTCCAAGCCGTCGGCCAGGGTATAGCCCAGCTCAATATCAGCCGTTGCGCCAGCCTCCTGCATGTGGTAGCCGGAGATGGAAATGCTGTTGAACTTAGGCATGTACTTGGTGGTATACTCGAAAATATCGCCGATGATGCGCATGGACATTTCCGGCGGATAGATGTAGGTATTGCGCACCATAAATTCCTTCAGGATATCGTTCTGGATGGTGCCTGCCATGACCTTCTTATCCACGCCCTGCTCCTCGCCGGACAGGATGTAAAAGGCCAGAATCGGCAGCACCGCACCGTTCATGGTCATGGATACGGACATCTGGTCAAGAGGTATGCCGCTGAACAGGATGCGCATGTCCAGGATGGAGTCAATGGCAACCCCTGCCTTGCCTACATCGCCCAGCACCCGGGGATTATCCGAGTCATAGCCCCTGTGGGTAGGCAGGTCAAAGGCGATGGACAAGCCCTTCTGACCGGCAGCCAGGTTGCGGCGGTAAAAGGCATTGGATTCCTCCGCCGTGGAAAAGCCTGCATACTGCCTTACTGTCCAGGGACGGAACACATACATGGTGGAGTACGGACCTCTCAGGCAGGGCGGTATGCCGCTGGCAAAATCCAGATGGTTCATGTGATCGTATTCATCGTGGTTATATATAGGCTTGATAGGAATATGCTCCATGGTCTTGCCGGTCAGGGCGGCAAAATCAGCACCGGCAGCCGACTCAAACAGCCTCTGCCACTCCGCCCCGCTGCCTGCCGGAGCTTCCTTCAACTTCATATTGGTAAAATCAGGAAAAGCAGCCATTACTCAATCATCCCCTTCCTCTTTTGCAAAAGCTGCAGGATAGCGTAGCAGTTGGCACGGACATTGATATACTCGTCAATCCCTGCCTCCCTGTAGGTATCTGCCAGCTCCTTCGGCGCGGCACCTGCCAGGAATACCATTGCCTCCGGCAGTGCCTCATGAAGCTTCGGCGCAAGCGCCGGCACAATCTCCGGGTAAGTGGCATCCGTAGAGCAGATAACCACCGCATCCGCCCCGGACCTGCCTGCCGCCTCCGCAGCTTCCTCCACAGTCTGGAAGCCGTTGTTGCCCAGCACCTGGAAGGCTCCCACCTGCAAAAAGCCCGTGGTGAAGTCCGCCCTTGCCTTGTGCTGCGGTATCGGCCCCATGTTGGCCAGGAAAATCTTTACGTTGTCATCATGCTCTGCCTGATACTTCTCCGTAGTCATGCGCAGCTCCTCATACCGCTCGCTCCAGCGGTGGGGCAAAATCGCCTGTACCGCTTCCTTTGCCGCGGCCTCAGCAGACCGGCTGCAATCAATGGCCGCCCTCAGTTCGCCGATATCGGCACCTGCCCTGGCAGCCTCAATGGCAGCCTGCACAATATCGCCGCCTTCCTGGCTGATTTTGCCCAGCTCCGCCAGCTTTTCCGCCTTGAACACCTCGTCCATATCTGACTGGTAGGCTGCGATGGCCTCGCTCCGTGCCCTGCGGTTAGCCTCAAAATCCTCCAGCCTCTCATCCAGCAGCTTTTCCGTCATATTCGGGTACATGTTGCTGCCTACGATGCGGTCACGCCTGAATTCCAGCTTCTTGAAGCGGCTGGCAAGCACTGCCCCCACCTGCGCCTGAGGATATCCCTCCAGCAGGGCTGCTGCTATGCCGCCCATGCCTTCCACAGTCTGAAACTCCGCCCAGATTTTTTCCTTAATCTCTTTGGTCAGGCTTTCCACCGCCCAGGAGCCACCTGCCGGGTCAATAGGCTGCAGCAGCCCGAACTCCTCCTGTAGCATAACCTGCACGTTCCTGGCAATACGGCGTGAAAATTCATCCCCCTTCCGCACCGCCTCATCAAAGGTGCCGTTCTCGAAGGACTCAATACCTCCCACCACCCCGGAGAACATCTCCGAGGTATTGCGGAGCATATTCACATAAGGGTCATACTTAGTCTTGAAAAACAGCGCCGGCTTGCCGTGGATATGTATCCGCTGGGCCTCGCTGCTGCAGCCAAAGGCCTCGGCAATCTGCGCCCAGACAGGCCGCACCGCCCTCAGCTTGGCAATCTGCATAAAGAAATTGGCGCCCATAGAGAAGCCGAACATTATCTGCCCGGCAGCCTCGTCCGCCGTCAGTCCCCTCTCCAGCATGGCACGCATATAGTCCGCCGCTATGGACAGGGTATAGGCGATTTCCTGCACATCGTTGGCGCCGCCCCGGCTGAACACATCGCTGCCAGCCATAAAGGTCTTCAGGCCTGGCGCATTTTTAATCGCCCACTTTGCCGCCAGATAGGCCTCATCGTACAGCTTGGCCAGGGACTGGCTGTTCCTGCCCCTGGCAGCCAGCTCACCGACAGGATTGGCGCCCACAATGCCCTTTAAATTCCCCAGGCTGCCGCCCCCTGACCGCACAGCCGCTGCCGTCAGTGCCAGCACAGGCACGGCAGAAGCACCTGCGTAGATGTACAGGGGGTACTTGTCGAGCTTCAAATCCGAAAGCAAAGTGCTCATGTCATCCAATGTGCTGATGCTGCAGCCTCCGTCACCGGGCCTTTCTACCTTGTCACTGCTCCGGCAGTCAAGGGTGGCAGCATCCAGGCGCACATTGTAGATAGTAGAGCCCTTGTCCTGCTCGTGGCGGAGCAACTGGTTATTCGCCTGGGGCATGGTCAGGTCACATGCCTGGGCAATGCCCCAAGGCGCCCTGATGTAGCCGTTAGGGGTAGCTCCCCGCAGAAAATCATCCATGCCGGGATAGGAATCCTTCGGCAGGATATCCTCCGTGTCCCTGCGGAAATACATAGGCGAAAAGGTAATCCCCTCGTAGGTGTCCGTATACATCTTCTTTTCAAAGGGCGCACCCTTCAAAAGAGCTATACAGGCTTCCTTCCATTCATCATAGCCGGGCGGGGCAAATTCATCCAAAGGCACATCAGGAAAAACGCTTTCCTGCTCCGCCCTTTTCAAAATCGCCTGAAGGTCCAGGTCCTTCTCCTCACTCATACAACAACCTCCTTCAACTAAAAAATCCATCTGCCAGAGCATGCAGATGGACTTGCTACGATAGCATGCGGCAACCTGCCACAGGCTCATATACCATGACAAAGGCTATAGCGGCACTCAATGCCTGTTCTATAGCCAACGCCAGAAAGGCAACGGAAACCGGCTGCCTAAAAAAACAAAACCAGCCCCGGGGACGCCGCGGCAAAGCCGCAGCAACCCCAAAGCTGGTAGAAGACCGATTTCACGCCCAAAGCAAAAGCTGTCGTTTCATAGCTCCATCCCCTACCCATCGCTCGCAGGTACAAGCAGATGCATCCAAAACTCCCCTGCTGTGGATGCAGCCGCTAACGGTGACGATTGAACAGGCAGTTCTCCTGACTCGGCTTCATCGGTTGGCACGCCTTCCCAGAGCCATCACGCCTTTACGCCGCAATGTGCTGCCCCAGTGACATAAATGTGCCGCCCTCTGCCTTACAGTGGCGGGACCGTTCCGGCTTATACCGGATTCTCTATTAAGTCTGATATACAGACACCTGTCCTTACTCTATTAAATTAATTATATTGTACAGCTAAATTTTATTGTTGTCAATTAATTTGATATATCTTACGATATTATTTTTTTATATTTCCTATGAATTATGAATCAACTGCCCGGACAATGTTGCCTGCCCCCTCTGCCTATATTATACTACCAATATCTATCAAAGCACAACAATAAAGATAAATAAATAATGCTAAAAATAAAGCACCTGCTGCCACTAGTGCATTGACATACAGGTGCCTCATACAATTAGGAGATATCTAGAAATTATATTAGAACTTGTAACTGAAACTCAGCAGATAATTCACCGGCGCAGAATAATAATAGGACGAGCTATGGCTCAAATTATCCTTGCGATCCAAAATGTTATCTACAGAAAGCGCCACCTCGGTATTCTTGTCAGGAGCGTAGCTGGTACGCCAGGAAGTCAGGAAATACGGCTTGGTAGCATAGGCAGGAGCAGTGGAAGGATTCATTACACGGCTGCACAGATATGAGCCGGAAAGTGACGATGTCCACTTATCTTTTTTATAGGTAATGCCGCCGGTAAGCTGCAGCTTGCCCTGAGTACGTTCCCATCCCAGCTTCTTCGTCTCACTTTTCACCTCAGGATTCTGCCAGGTAACACCATACTGATACGACCAGCCATTGGTACCGCTAATATCGCAGGACAGCTCTATCCCCGTGTTGCGGAAATCTTCATTGGTATAGGTATAAGAACTTTTTGAACTTTTCCACTTGGCGGTAATATTGTCTGTTATATCCGTATGGAAAATTGCCAACCGCCAATTACGATAGTATCATCCATCTCGTACACATCCACTGTACTTGTACTATCATTCCCTCCTGATGCACCATCTTCAGCAGCCAAAGCCAACGGCGCATGTGCGCTTAAAGCAAGAATAATACCTGCTGTCAGCCATCTCTTTTTCTTCATCTAAATAACCTCCCACCGTGCTGCAATAATACTGCGCACAAAATTATATATTACGGGTTGAAAACAACCCTTTTGCTGATAATGCACGTTACCGGCTCATCATAAACATTCCTGGCAGCAGCAAAGCTATAAGTGTAAGCTGCCTTTACCGCGGCATTATCCAGGTCGCTGTAGCCGGATGAGCCTGCCACCTCTACAGCTGCCACGCTGCCCTCGGCAGTCACCGTCAGCCGGAGCAGTACAGTGCCGCCAATTCCCTGCTCCTGCAAGTCACGAGGGTAACGTGGCTCATTGCCGCCAAGAAACTTTGGCGGAGTCTTTGGCCTCTTTGCCGCAGCTTCATCCCTGCCGGAACCGCTGCCATCGCCGTTTCCCTCTCCGCTGCCATTACCGCTGCCGGAGCCATCCCCCGAGCCTGTCCCGGTTCCATTGCCACTGCCATTCCCTGTACCACTGCCATTGCCATGGCCGATACTGGAAGCAGCTCCACTTGCAGCAGGGCTGGCAGCTACTGTACCAAATACCTGCCGTGGTGTCTCTGCCGTTCTATGGATTTCCCTGTATTCCTGCTGCTTTTCCGGCTCCTTTGTATACTCCTCGGCAATCTCAGGCAGCTTAGCTGTTTCAGCAGGCAAAGCTACTGCATCAATAGCCTGGGGCAATTCTGCCGCAGGTGCCGGGGCAGGACTTCCCCCACCGCCGCCACCGCCATTATCGGCAGCCATATCATATACCGTCACATCCACAGCAGGCTTCTTTTCCTGTGCCGCCTGGGCAAAAATCCCCGTTAATGCTACCAGCATAAATACAATAATATGAAATATGGCAGAAATGCCATAGGCATGATATTTATCCTTCTGCTCCTGTGTCATGTCAGGACCTCCCGCTCTCCGCCGCCAAAGCAAAGCGTGTAACGCCAGCCCCCTTCATCTTGTCCAGAAAGCCGATAACCATGCCGTAATCCATGCCCTGGTCGGCACGCACTACCACCGCAAAACGTGGATTTCGCCGTTGCTCTGCTGCCGCCCGGCGAAGAAGCTCCCCCTCGGCAATAGGCTTGTCCTCCAGCCACAAAGAGCCATCCGCCTTCATGGTCACAAGATAAGTCACCTTCATCTGCGTTTCCGCATGCTGCGCCTGTGGCAGATTTACATCCACGGTCTTGATATTCACCATGTACAAGGTACTCATCATAAAAAATACCAGCAGGAAAAACATGATATCTATCATAGGGATAATATTTACTTCCGGCTTGCAGGCAGCGCGCCTGTCCCTCAATCTCATACCGCCTCACCTGCTTTATACAGCTCACCTGATTTCCCTGACAGAGCCTTCCTGCTGGCTTCCACCAGGGAGAAGCACTGCTCCATATCCGTAATTATATTCTCCAGCCGCTGGGTAAAATAAGAATGCACTGCCAGGGCGATAATCGCCACGCACAGCCCCATTGCTGTGGCAATCAAGGCCTCGCCGACACCGCCTGTAATGGCAGTTGCCTGTCCTGATTCCACATTAAATACACTAAATGCGGAAATCATGCCGCTGATAGTTCCCAGGAGTCCCAAGAGGGGTGCCATGGTCACGATAACGCTGAGATAATACAATCTTTGGCGCAATCTGGACAATGCCACGCCTGACTGCACCTCCATATAGCCTGTCAGCTGCCCATGCTCTGCCCCCTCGGCAAGTATCTTAAACGCCCCTGTCAATAAACCTGCCAGATCACCACTGCCATCTTTAGCAATACCAATTGCCTTGCCAAAATCCCCGGCTGACATTGCCTCCGCAAACTGCCTGGTAAAGCCGCGCCCACTGTCACGACGGGCAAAATACCGCCATCTTTCGATAGCTATGCTTACCACCAGAAATGAACATAGCAGCAATACATACATAATGGAGCCGCCCTTGTGAAAAAACTCTACGCCATTAACAATCAAATCCATAAACTATAATCTCCTGTACAATACCTTTTGCTGCTGTACCAGCTTGTTTTCCCAGTCCTCATAATTTTCAGGCACAAACTCATGCACCAGATACCGTGGCTGAACTGCATCCACAATCCGTCTGGCGGCAGCCGTCCTGAAAGGCTGATGCCGGTCAACCTTCAATACATAATCCATGATTTCCCCGGCAGGCAGATTATACTCAGGCTGGTTATGCCGCTGCCTCTCCTTTTCCACATATTCCCCGGAAAAAGAGGTATGCAGATGAACCCCCTGGATACTGCCAGCAGCTGAACCAAGGCTGTCCACTATCCGCAAAATATAGTCCGCCGCCTGCGACTCACAGCACAGCCTCGTGTTTGTATTCATCAAATGCCCTGTATCCAGCATGATGCCGCACTTGTGCTTTGTACCAGCCAGCAGCTCATGCACTAAGGCTGGCAAAGTTAAATCCAACCCGGGCCACCAGAGATTTTCATATAGGAGGGCCATCTCCGATGGCAGCCGGGCTGTAAGCTGATTGATTATATCCAGCACAGCTTCTATGACCTGTGCTGAACTGTAGGCAAAGCTGCGGCAGCGGATTTCGCTGCTTCTTGCCTGCGCCACATGAAAAACGGCATATTCTGCACCGCAGTCTGCTGCCTGCTGAAAATTGGCTGCCCACCTGTCCAGCCATGCCTCACGGGAAGCACCAAAGCAGCTTTCAACCTTCTCCCAGGAACCAAATTCCCGCAGCAGTGCCTGTTCATTTTCCAGCCAGAAATCCAGCCAGCTGGGCCAGAACCAAAGATGAAAGCCCTTGATAATATCAGGCTGATGAAAGCTTTTATCCCAAGGGGCACAGCACATAAACTCTATGCCGTCAAGATGATGCCTTTGCAAAAAAGAGGCAAGCTTTGCCGAATTGCCTCCCAGCAGGCCTTCCGTATCCGTAATATCATTGGAGAGGTTGACTAATTCCAGCATAAACTGCCTCCTTTGCAATCGATTATTAGAAAGTGCAGGTAAGGCCTACCTGATAGAAGCGCCCTGTGCAAGGGTAATAGTTGCCCCAAGATGTCTTCTGCTCAAAATGCTCCTGATTGGTGAGATTATTTACCTTGAAGTAAGTAGTAAGATTTTTCTTAATATCATAGCTGAGGTTAAAATCCCAGACATTATAGCTGCTGTTGTTGTTATAATACTGAGCATCCAGACCGCTGCCGATTGTGCCCAGCAGATTTGCCTTCCAGGCACCGCTCTTATAATGAACCCCTATGCGATAGCCATTCGGCTGGAGGTTAGATGGATCAACCCCCATCGCTATTCCGTTTGCCTTTTTTGTGGCTTCACGCCTAATGTAGGAATAACCGATATCATAGCTCCACATCGGACTAAGCTCCTGATTGAAGGACAGCTCCATGCCCTGCCGCTTTTCTTCCTCCAAATTAGTTGCCCTGTAATCCCATGTTCCAGGTATGTTCAACCAGGCAATAGCATCATTGAGCCTGCTCTGAAAGAAAGAAATGCCTACGCTGGTCTTTTCATTGAAATTATGGTTCATACCTATGGTAGCTGTATAGCCTGTCTCTGCCTGCAAATCAGGGTTGCCGTACATACCACCTGCATTGTAATATAAATCATCAGCAGTCGGTGCCTTAAACACCCGACCCCAGGAAGCATATACCTGAGTATCCGCATCCGCTAAGTAATTAATAGCAACCTTTGGAGACCAATGGGTTCCAAAGGCACTATGGCTATCCATACGCAGTCCCGGCACCAATGTCCATTTATCTGCAAATTTCCAGGTATCCTGCACGAACAGGCTAATATTGGTCAGCTTTCTATCCTCATAACCGCTCAGGCTATTGCTGGAATTACTCTGATGCCACTCCGAACCGGTCACCAAAGCATGCTTATTACTGAGCTTCCAGCCTCGCTGGGTATCAATGCCCATCACACGATTATACATTGGTGCATGTTGCAGAACTGCATATGTAATAGGATCCTGCCCACCCATGTTAATAGTTTTTTCATTATAGAAAAATTTTATGTAAGCTGGTACATCCTTATCTTCATTGTAGTTCCAGGTAACAGCATAATTATTAAAATTCTCCTGCAACCGATTGCCATAACTGGAAGGCAAACTGGAAGTAGCCCCAAAGCAATCGTACAAACCGCTGTCCACAGACTTATGATTGTAAGACACTACCAGTGAATTGGCATCTGAAAAACGATTTTTCAGCTTCATGGAAAAGCTGTTATTATTATAATCGCTATTTTCCATAGTAGGGCTGTTGCCATCAAACTTGTAGTCAAAATGACCGCGCTTCTGCAAGCCGCCAGTTATAAACCAGCTGAAATCATTTTCCTTGCCCTGGGTGCTGAGGGTATAATTATGGCTGCCCCAGGAGCCTGTATTGATATCCACCTTAGTCTCGTTCTTTACTGCATTTTTGGTGATAATATTGATAACACCGCCAACTGCATCACTGCCATACAAGGCACTGCTGCCGCCCTTGACAATTTCAATGCGCTGGATATTGTCCATAGACGGTATCATATTCAAGTCAGCACTAAACCTGCCGCTTGCAGAGCCCTGGTCATCGTTCAGCTTCTGCCCGTCAATCATAATAACAACCCTGTCATCGCCATTGATGCGCACATAGCTGCGCAGACCGCCTCCCATGCGCACAATAGACACGCCATTTACATGGCCGATTGCCTCATCCACGCTCTGGTAGTGATTATCCTCAATCTCCCGGGCAGTAATAACAGTAGTATTGGCAGGTGTCTCCATTTTCTTAGTAGGCCTGCGTTCCGCTGTAACTACAGTATCCTCCAGCTCATACACATCTGCTGCCACATCGGCAGATTCGCCATGTACTGCCTCTGCTGCAAAAGCCGTGGTTCCCATAGCGGCACTTGCCAAAAGCGCAGCCATTACCTGCATAGTCAGTTTCTTTTCCCAATTTCCCATTTGCTTCATACAATTTCTCTCCTTTTCTGATTCTGGCTGTAAAAAAATAAACCGGCCACAAGCCTGAAAAGCTTTGACCGGCAAATACCTATGGATGAAATCATGCAGCAAATCCTAAAACTGGAAATCATGCATAAAATCATACCAAAAAAGGAGCCCTTCCATAAAAAGAAAGACTCCCCTTGTTATCGTCAATCTCCTCCCCATCGCTCGTGGGTGCGGCAAAGCATCGTTGCCTGCCTTAACGGTGATTCATGACAGGCAGTTCTCCTGGCTCAGGTTCATCATGCCTGTGCGCCTTCCCAGAGCCCTTGCTCCAGTGACATAACTTATGCACAGCACTCCCCTTACAGTGGCGGGACCGCTCCGGCTTTGCACCGGTATTCCCTTTTAAACCCGGCATAGCAAAACGCCATGCCAAGGTACCTGACACAACCATATTCAATTTGTACAACCTTTTTTCATGCTACATCAAAAAACAAATTCTGTCAAGACATATTTTCTCACTCAGAATACAAAAAACTTTCTTTCTAGCTATCATCAGCCAAGGGCAATTCCCTCACATGGCAGATAGCTTCTGATACTCCGGCAGGCTGGAAAGCCTGTACATCAGCTCATTGGTCATCAGGCAGTCAGAGGCCGCCCGGTGGTGGGTATCAACAATGCCGAAATAATCACAGAGATATTCCAGCTTGTGGCAGGACACATTTTTCAGCAGCTTCCTGGAAAGATACAGCGTGTCCAAGTACCAGCCATCAAAGTTCACCCCCTGAGCCTTGAGGAAATTCATATCGAAATTCACATTGTGCCCTACGATGGTCTCCCCCTGCAAAAAGGCACTGATTGCAGGCAGGACTTCCTCAATCATCGGGGCATCCGCCACCATCTCATTGGTGATGCCAGTAAAATTCTGAATAAAATACGAAATCCTTCTCCTAGGCCGCACCAGCTGCTGAATAGCCTCCACCTGCTCCCCCTGCCGGTATTTCAGGCAGGCAATCTCAATGATTTCATTTTTTGCGGGACTTGTCCCGGTTGTTTCCAGGTCTATAACCGTATAATCCTTTGGTATATTGTATGTCAGTTTCGCCATAAGCTCTCCCTTTTCTCCTGATATATAACCATAATAATTGTATTACATTTGATTGACATCTAACTTTGTTTGCAATATAATATTTACAAACATATTTTTAGGAGGTAAATTATTATGCCAGCCAAAGCAGCTACCAGCATGGTGCAATTCCGCATGGACACTAACCTGAAGGAACAAAGCGAGGAAATTTTTAAAAAGCTTGGTTTAACAATGACCTCGGCATTTACAATTTTCGCCCAATCGGTAGTAAACCACCGCAAAATACCATTTGAAATCAGTCTGCCCGAAGAAATTCCCAACTATGCCACCAAAGCAGCTATGGAAGAATTTTATGATGCAAAAATGGTTGCAGAACCGGGAGCCGAATATCTTGCCAAACGTTTTCAGCGGTGATTATGATGCTGTATGTCAAAGAATCCAGCCAATACAAAAAAGATTTTGAACGTGCCATCCGTCAAGGTAAAAAGCTTGAGCTGCTGGAAAAAGTATTAATTCTTCTCCTCAACCGCCAAAAGCTCCCCCTGCAATACCACGACCATAAATTAAGCAGCAACTACAAGTATTTCCGTGAATGTCACATACAGCCGGACTGGCTGCTCATCTACCGCATTGAGGGTGATACGCTGTTCCTCGCCCGCCTGGGCTCCCACAGCGAGTTATTCAAATAAAGCACAGCTGCCTCAGTATTGCCAATTTATCAGCATTTGGCAATACTGAGGCTTTTCTTTTTAGTTAACCAGCTATCTGCGCCCTCATGATTTCATCAGCACCCTATTCCAGCAATGCCAAAAATTCCGCCTCGCTGAGGACAGGTATCCCCAGCTCCTGTGCCTTGGTCAGCTTGCTGCCGGCAGCCTCTCCGGCCAGCACATAGTCCGTCTTTTTGGACACGGAGCCTGCTGCCTTGCCACCATGGGACTCAATCAGTGCCTTCGCCTCATTGCGGCTGAGATTTGGCAACGTGCCCGTCACCACCACCGTCTTGCCAGCCAGCCTGTCATCCACAATGCCGCTGTCCTTCAGCTCCATGTTGACACCTGATTCCTTCAGCCGCCTGATGATGTCCACATTCACAGGGTCCCGGAAATACTCATAAATCGCCCTGCTGCTGATCTCGCCGATATCATTGACCTCCTTGACAGCCTCCGCATCAGCCTCCGCCAGCCTGTCCACGGAATGGAAATGTAGCATCAGCTCCCGGGCGGCAGCCTTGCCAATGCCGGAAATGCCAAAGCCTGCCACCAGCCGCTGGGGCTCGTTGGCCTTTGCCTTTTCGATAGCTTCCAGCACCTTGTCAGTATTTTTTTCCTTACCAATCAGCCCCGCTGCGATCATGGCCTCCCGATGCCGGGACAGCACAAAGATATCCGCCACATCCTTCACCAGCCCAGCTTCTATCAAAGCATGAATATTCTGCTCTCCCATGCCCTTGATATCCATGGCATCCCTGCCCACAAAATTAATCAGATGATTCTCCAGCTGTGCCGGGCAGGATGGATTGGTGCACCTGATATCCGCCATGCTTTCCTCCCGGACAGCCTTATGGCCGCATACAGGACAGGTATCACCAATTAAAAATGGCTCAGTGCCCTCAGGCCGCAGATCATGATTTACGGAGCGCACCTTGGGAATGATTTCCCCGGACTTGAACACGCGGATGGTATCACCAATCCTGATATCCAGCTCATCAATAAAATCCTGGTTGTGCAGGGTTGCCCGCTCTACCTTGGTACCGCAAAGCTGCACCGGCTCAAAAACAGCCGTCGGGGTGATGCGGCCTGTGCGCCCTACGGAAAGCTCAATATCCAAAAGCCTGGTTTCCTTTTCCTCCGGCGGATACTTGTAAGCCACCGCCCACTTGGGCACCTTGGAAGTCTGCCCCAGCTGCTCCCGCTGGGCAAAATCATTTACCTTCACTACAGCACCATCAATATCATAAGGCAGGCCGCCCCGGGAGGCCCCGATTTCATCAATAGCCGCCATGACCTCCTCAGCAGTACGGCAAACCTTGTAGTTGTGAATGACCTTCATGCCCTGTTTTTTCATGAAATCATAGGCTTCCGTATGGCTGGCAAACTCCCTGCCCTCAGCTGCCTGCAAATTGAACACGAACATGGACAGCTGCCTTTCCTTGGTAATGCGGCTGTCCAGCTGCCTGAGGGTACCGGCAGCACAATTCCGGGGATTGGCAAAAAGCTTCAGCCCCAAAAGCTCCTGACGGTCATTTACCTTGGCAAATGCCTCCCGGCTCATGTACACCTCCCCCCGCACCTCAAAGTACGGCAGGCTGTCCTTCATCTTCTGCTTTATATCCTTGATGACACGGGCATTTTCTGTCACATCCTCCCCCTGAATTACCCCGTCCCCCCGGGTAATAGCCTGGGTGAGCAGGCCATCGCGGTAGCGAAGGGCCAGGGAAAGGCCGTCAATTTTTTCCTCCACCACAAACTCCGGCTCATCCAGTGCCTCAATAGCGGAGTTCACAAAATCCGCCACCTCTGCCTTGGAAAAAACATCCTGCAAGGAAAGCATAGGCACATCGTGCTGCACCAGCACCCCTGCCTCACGCCTTGCCGTGCCGCCCACCTGCTGGGTAGGAGAAGTCTTGGTAATCAGCTCAGGGTATGTCCCCTCCAGGGATTTCAGCCGCTGCATCAGCAGATCATACTCATAATCACTGATTTCAGGGCTGTCATTGTCATAATAGCATTTATTATGATGGCGGATTTCCTTCCGCAGCCTGTTCAGCTCCTTTTTGACCTTCGCTATATCCATCTCGTTTACGTTTACGTTTACATTTACATTGGCACTTTCACTTGCGTTCACGTTTGCCTTTGCCTTTACATTCACATCTGTAGCCATACACTTACACCTTCTTCAATGGCGCATACTTCTGCATCAGCTTTTTCAGCCCGATGCCCGGAAAATTAATCTGTATCTCCCTTTCCTCCCCGGAGCCGGAGACACCCACCACAGTTCCCGTTCCCCACTTGCTGTGGGCTGCCTTGTCACCTGTTTTCCACTGGATGCTCATATCAGGGCGTGCCAGGGATTTGGTGCCCATCTGCACCCCCTTGGCAATGGCAGGATTGATGCTGCGCACTGCCGACAGAGCTTCCAACCCCGACATTGGCTGTCCCTTGGCAGCTGCCGGACGGCTCGCACTGCTGGAAAAATGCGGAGCAAAGCTGCCAGCAGAAGCCATGCCCCCGGCAGGCCTCTGCTGTTCTATCGTACCTGCCTGAGGGGAATTCTTTGCCGTAAAACCTCCTGCATTACGGCTATAGCCACCATAGCCAAAGCTGCCGCCGAACCTCTTGCCACCGCCATTGCCATAGCCACTGCCATAACCATTGCTGCCACTGCCGTAGCCATCATAATCATGATAGCCCCCGAAGCCACCCTCGTCCTCAAGCCGCCTGCGGCGGAAGGCCAATTCTTCCTTCAATTCCCCAGGAATTTCCTCCAAAAAACGTGATGGCTCATACACATTGGTATGTCCATAGATGGTACGCATACCGGCATAGGTCATGTACAGCTTCCGCTGGGCACGGGTGATGCCCACATAGCAGGTACGCCTTTCTTCCTCCATCTGCTCCGGCTCCATCAGGGTACGGGCATGAGGGAACATCCCTTCCTCCATACCTGACATGAATACCACAGGAAACTCCAGTCCCTTGGCAGCATGGAGCGTCATCAGGGTAACCCGTTCCTCCTCCAGGTCGGACTCATCAATATCGGAAAGCAGCGCCATCTTGCTCAGGAAATTTTCCAGATTCGGTTCTTCTTCCTCCTCCTTCTCAAAATCCCTGGCAACGCCTATAAATTCATGCAGGTTCTCAATGCGGGACTCATTCTCGATTTTCTTCTCCGCCTTGTCATTTTTCAGGGCTTCCTCATAGCCGGTCTTCTCCATGACCTCCTCAATCAGGTCGGACACCGCCAGCTTGTCCATGCGCTCCATCAGCTCCAGCAGCAGCAGGGCAAACTGCTTCAGAGGGTTGCGGCTTCGGGCTGTAAGGCCCGGCACAGCAGCCAGCAGTTCCTCATTGGCGATTACCTCGAACAGGCTTAAATCATTTTCCACGGCATAAACCGTCAGCTTATCCACCGAGGCGGCACCGATACCCCGCTTAGGCACGTTGATGATGCGCATCAGGCTGACAGTATCCATAGGATTGAACATAACCCGGAGATAGGCCACAATGTCCTTGATTTCCATGCGGTCATAGAATTTCAGCCCCCCTACCATGGTATAAGGCAGCCCTACACGCATAAAGGCATCTTCCAGCACCCGGGACTGGGCATTGGTGCGGTACAAAATCGCCATATCACCATAAGACGCCTTGTAAATATCATGCTGCTTGCTGATAGTATCCGTGATGAACCGGGCCTCATCCCGCTCATCCGAAGCAAGATAGGTGGTAATCTTGTCCCCCTGGGCATTATCCGTCCACAGGCGTTTCTTCTTGCGATGAGAGTTGTGGTCAATTACCGCATTGGCAGCCGCCAGGATATTCTTGGTGGAGCGATAATTCTGCTCCAGCATGATGGTACGGGCATCAGGATAGTCCTTCTCAAAGTTCAGGATATTGGTAATATCCGCACCGCGCCAGCCGTAGATGGACTGATCCGCATCACCCACCACGCAGAGATTACGGTAGCCCCCTGCCAGCAGGGTAGTCAGCTGATACTGTGCCCCGTTGGTATCCTGATACTCATCCACCAGAATGTACTTGAAGCGCCTCTGATAGCGGCTGCGGATTTCCTCATTTTCCGACAGCAGCGACACCGTCACCAGCAGCAGATCATCAAAGTCAAGGGCATTGTTCTCCCGGAGCATTGCCTGATATTTCTTGTATACCTCGGCAACCTTTTTCTGAAAAAAATCACTTGCCTGCGCCTCAAATGCCAGAGGCCCCAGCATCTGGTTCTTGGCATTGGAAATAGCATTGCGTATAGCTCCCGGATTGTACTGCTTATCGTCCAGATTCAGTTCCTTGATGACCTTCTTGACCACCGTCTGAGTATCACCGGTATCATAGATGACAAAATTGCTCTTGTACATGCCAGTGGCCTCAATCTCCCGGCGCAAAAAACGGGCGCAAAAGGAATGAAAGGTACTGAGCCAGATTTCCTTGGCATAAGGGCCAATCATGTTCTCCACACGTTCCCGCATCTCAGCTGCCGCCTTGTTGGTAAAGGTGATGGCCAGAATACTGTAGGGGGCAACGCCATGCTCCAACAGGTTGGCAATCCTGTGGGTAAGCACCCTGGTCTTGCCTGAACCGGCACCTGCCATAATCAAAAGAGGGCCTTCAAGGCATGCCACCGCTTCCCTCTGGTCATCATTCAATCCGCTAAAAATATCCAAGCCGCTTCATCCTCCCGCTCTCGGTCACTCCCTGACCGCCTCAATACAAACCATTCAGCTTATGATTGCCCTGTGGCATAACTAACACAAAAGGGCTGGCATTAGCCATAAGCAACCTCTGCCAGCCCATTATCACAACTAAACTCTTACAGCTCTAAACTTTAAGCTCTAACATCTAAGCTTTAACATCCAAGCTCTGACTTATTACAGACCTATTACAGCTTTGCAGCAGCCTCAGTCAGCTGCGGTACAATCTGCTTCTTGCGGGACATAACCCCTGGCAGATAAACAGAATCACCATTAAGCTCCTTGCCAAAGGCGTCAGCAATCAGCTGCTTCGGCTCGCCCACAAATACCAGCTCCGTGGACTCCTCCATGATATCAGTAACCATCAGCAGAGCCAGGTCATAGCCCTCTGCCTTGCACAGCTCATTCATGGCAGCAGTCAGCTCTGCCTTCTTTGCCAGGATATCGGCGGTGTCCATTACGGAAATCTGGCTGACGATAGCCTTGTAGCTGCCAAATGAGAACGGCTTGGAGTCAGTTTTAGCAATCTGGGCAGGAGTCAGGTCACCCAGGTCGGCACCTGCCTTCAGCATAGCCATGCCGTACTCCTTCAAATCAACACCGGCAATACCTGCCAGCTTTTCAGCGGCATCCTTGTCCTGCTGTGTGCAGGTCGGAGACTTAAAGAGAACAGTATCAGAAACAATAGCGGACAGCAGCAAGCCTGCAATCTCCTTCGGCATTTCCACGCCCTGGCAGGCAAACATCTTGGTAACGATGGTGGCAGTACAGCCAACAGGCTCAATGTGCACGAAAATCGGGTTGGCAGTATTGATGCCGCCCAGGCGGTGATGGTCAACAATCTCCTGCAGTTCAGCAGCTGCCATGCCGTCCACTGCCTGACCTTCCTCATTGTGGTCAACCAAAATAATAGGCTGCTTTTCCTCTACGGACTGCACCAGCTCCGGTGCCTCCACCTTGAAGTAATCCAGGGCATACTGAGTCTCCTTGTTCACCTCACCGGCACGGATTGCCACAGCATCCACCCCCAGGCCCCGCTTCAGGGCAGCATAACCCAGTGCAGAGCAGATAGAATCAGTATCAGGATTTTTATGACCGGTAACAAATACTTTACTCAAAACAATTTCCTCCTAAAAATGTGCATTATTTATCATAATTCATCAATCATCTAAATTTGCCATAATCGCCTGCGCCAATCAGCAGCGGCATTAACAGCGGATTTACCAAGCATCAGCTTCTGGTGCCTGGCCCCTCCTGCAAGAGATTGGCATAATCCAGCTGCCGCATCGCCTCATAGGCCACAATCGCCGCCGCATTGGACAGGTTCAGGGAACGGGCTCCCTCAATCATGGGAATACGGATGCAGTGCTCCCAGTTCGCCTTCAGGATATCCTCCGGGATACCGGCTGTTTCCTTGCCGAATACCAGCATATCATCCCTGCCAAACTGCGCCTCAGAATGGGCCCTGGGCGCCTTGGTGGAGCAGTAATGGAATTTATGCCCCGGGTACATGGCCTTTACCTCGGCAAAACATTCATGGACATGCACCTTGACAAGGTGCCAATAATCCAGCCCGGCCCGCTTCAGATGCTTGTCATCAATGGAAAAGCCCAGGGGCTTCACCAGATGCAGCTCGATGCCCGTAGCAGCGCACAGGCGGGCAATATTGCCGGTATTGCCGGGTATTTCCGGCTCAATCAGTACGATGTGCATTTCCTGTCACCTGCAGCCATCAATCGCAGTCAGCAGTCACTACCGCACCCTTGGAAGCGGAGGTGGTCAGTTTGGCGTAGCGGGACAGGTAGCCGGTCTTAATCTTAGGCTCAGGCTTCACCCAGGCAGCCTTGCGCTGGGCCAGTTCCTCATCGCTGACACGCAGCTCCAGCTTGCGGTTCGGGATATCGATATCGATGATGTCCCCATCCTCAATCAGGGCAATCGGGCCGCCAGCCATCGCCTCAGGGGAAACATGGCCGATGCAGGCACCGCGGCTGGCGCCGGAGAAACGGCCATCAGTAATCAGGCCCACCTTCAGGCCACGGCCTGAGATAACGGCAGTCGGATTCAGCATCTCCTGCATGCCCGGGCCGCCCTTAGGGCCTTCGTAGCGGATAACAACTACATCACCCTCCACAATCTGCCCCTCCATAATGGCATTGACAGCAGACTCCTCAGAGCTGAAGCACTTGGCCTTGCCGGAGTAAACCAGCATATCCTCTGCCACGGCAGACGCCTTTACGACAGCATTCTCAGGGCAGAGATTGCCGGACAGGATGGCCAGGCCGCCCTCCTTGCGGTACGGCTCATCCACAGTCCTGATGACATCCGGGCGGAGCGTCCTGGCATTGGCAATCTTCTCCTCCACAGTGCCCACAACAGTCATGGCATCAGTATGGATGACACCCTTCTTGGACAGCTCCTTCATAACGGCATTGATGCCGCCAGCCTCGTTCAAATCAATCATGTGATGGGCGCCTGCCGGGCTCAGCTTGGCAATATAAGGAGTGCGGCGGCTAATTTCATCAAACTTGGCTGCCGGCAGCTCAATGCCTGCCTCATGAGCAATAGCCGTCAAATGCAGTACCGTATTAGTGGAACCGCCGATACCCATATCAACAGTAATGGCATTTTCAAAGGCCTTTTCCGTCAGAATATCCCGTGGCTTAATATCCTTCTCAATCAGCTTCATGATAACCTGACCGGCACGCTTTGCCAGCTGGCGGCGTGCACCGGTGTAGGCAGCAGGAATGGTACCGTTGCCAGGCAAGCCCATGCCAAGGGCCTCAGTCAGGCAGTTCATGGTATTAGCAGTAAAGAGGCCTGCACAGGAACCACAGCCAGGGCAGGCAGCAGCCTCGATGGCAGTCATGTCTGCCTCGGAAATCTTGCCTGCAGCAAACTCACCGGCAGCCTCAAAGGACTGGCTTACGCTGATGTCACGGCCATTGTAGCGGCCAGGCAGCATCGGGCCGCCGCTGACAACCACGCAAGGAATGTTCAGGCGGGCAGCTGCCATCAGCATGCCAGGCACAACCTTGTCACAGTTAGGAATCAGCACCAGGCCGTCAAAGCCGGTAGCAGTAGCCACAGCCTCGATGGAATCGGCAATCAGCTCGCGGCTGGCCAGGGAGAACTTCATGCCGGTATGGCCCATAGCGATACCATCGCACACGCCAATAGCCGGGAACTCCATCGGCGTACCGCCGGCAGCAGCAACCCCCAGCTTGGCAGCCTCAGTTATCTCCCGCAGATGAATATGCCCCGGAATAACCTCGTTGAAGGAATTGCAGATACCAATCAACGGCTTCTGCAAATCCTCCGGCCCAAAGCCCATAGCATTAAACAAAGAACGATGAGCGCACCTTGTTGCGCCCTTCTTAACAACATCAGATTTCATTACACAACTCTCCTAAAACAAAATTAGCCAAAGTCAGCTTCTATATTTTGTATACTTCAGTTTCATATTATTTTACACCAAAATCCCCTTCACGCCAATAGGGAACACGAAAATTTGTTTAAAATCACGCCCCCGCTGAAAAAATGCAGCAGATACAAGGCTAAAAAACTGCACAGCAAAAAGCCCCGGCATTTCGCCGAGGCAATATCATCAAATGGTGGCTGCGAAGAGACTTGAACTCCTGACACTCCGGGTATGAACCGAATGCTCTAGCCAGCTGAGCTACGCAGCCAATATGGAGCTGATAACCAGAGTTGAACTGGTGACCTCATCCTTACCAAGGATGCGCTCTACCTACTGAGCTATATCAGCACACGCACAGCAAAAATGGCAAACACCATTTGGTTGCGGGAAGAGGACTCGAACCTCTGACCTTCGGGTTATGAGCCCGACGAGCTACCTGCTGCTCCATCCCGCGATATAAGTGACGCCTACGCTCTCATAAGCACCACACAATTTGGTATTATATCAGCCTGATAAGTATTTGTCAAATAAAATTTTAACAATTAGCAAATTATCACCTTACTAGCAAATTATCACCTTACCAAGCTTCATCACACACGTGCCAGATAGCCCTGCCTAAGCCGCACCGGCTGCCTTACCACGGGCAGCGGGAAGCGCGGTGATGCCCCTGATGCCTGCCCTGCCCCGGCCTGCCATCCTGCCAATACGGGCAGTCCGTATTGCGCTCGTGGCATACGCCACGCTCATTACACCAATCACACCCATAGGCAGCCTGAGCCTGTGGCAGCCCGGCTGCTGCGCCCCCCACCAGGAGTGCCCCCAGGACAGCCATGATTCCCAAAAACTTTTTCATGCGCATCGCCTCCTCCAAATAAAAAAACACAGCTTTCATTTTTCTTCTTGCTATAATTATACCATGAAAACGAACACAAAAAAAGATTTTTCAGAGATTTATTTATATCATCCCCCGTGAAAGCATCACAAGGAAAAACCGCCCCCGCAGGGCGGGCCGAAGCCTGCCTCACGGGGGCGATACAAAATACTTATACCGTATAAAAACCTTTGAGATTAATGCCTCTTGGTGCGGAGCAATGCCCAGATAAGGTTCTTGATGTCCTTATCCTTGTCAATCTTGACCTGTACGGCACGCTCATTGCCGATGATATTGAAGTTCTCAACCAGGAAGCAGTAAATCAGGATGCCCAGGGCAACCAGTCCCACGCTGACGATAATTTCGCCGATGCCAGGGAAGTAAGCACCGCTCTCATACATGGAAGTGAATACGCAGTTCAGGCGGTTTACGATAACACCCAGCACTGTCAGCCAGGCATAGGTCAGAAGACCGCCTCTTGTCTTCCTCAGAGGGCTGAACATAATCAGGATAGGAATGATGATACCAAAGAGCATCTCCACGCAATACATATTGCTCTGGAGAGAACCCTGGAACACATAACCCCACAGGTCCATGGAGAACAGGTCATAGAGCTTCATCAGGAGATATACGCCCATGATACGGGTACCCACACGGGTAAGCTTCAGCATAATCTCATGCGGAATCTCGTGGCCATAAGCTGTCTTGGCGAGAGTAGTCTCAATCGTAACCATGGCGGAGCCAACGAAGAAGGAAGAAAGCAGGAAGTAAATCGGCAGGAACTCGCTCCACCACAGTGGGAACATCCTCTCCTTCATAATCAGGAACAGGCCGCCCAGGGAGGACTGATGCAGTACCGGGAAGATAAGGCCGATTACCACCAGCACAGGCAGTATCTTGACTACATATCTGTGCAGCTTCTTCACCAGGATACGCTCGGTAATAATCTCGAAGAACTCCAGGCTCTGGATGGTGGTGTACAGGGAAATACACCAGAATACCTCAAAGAGTACCGAGGTGTGTCCCCAGGACACGAATGGACGCCAGAAGTTGAACCACTGGCCGATATCCAGGAACAATCCTGCCATTACCAGCACATAGCCCAGCAGGGATGTCAGCAGGGCACCACGGGCCACAATCTCATACTGCTCATAGCGGAACATGTGCACAAGCAGTGCCGTGGAATAACCGCCGCCAGCCAGGGCAACGCCGCACATTACGTCAAATGCAATCCACATGCCCCACGGAGTTTCATCGGTCAGGTTAGTAACATACTGGAAGCCTGTCAAAAGACGGAACAGCACGGTGGCTGCCATTAGAAGCACAAGGCCTGTCAGGACAAAACGAGTAGGGGTGACGGTAAAGTCCCATCCCAAAATTCTAAAACACTTATATACCTTCATGCTCAGCCCTCCTTATCCTGCTTGTTATCATCCTGCTTCTTGTTCTTTTCCACACGATGATTGTAGAATGAAAGGCCTGCCAGGAACAATGCCCAGGCAGCGGCAAAGCCAGGAACCTTGGACATGTAGCTCTTGGTGTAGCTGGTAACAGGTGTCTCGCTGACCTGCTTGAAGCCCAGCTCCTCAAAAGGCACATCGGAGATGTAGAGCCACTGGGAACCGCCTACCTCATGCTCGCCATAGACATGGTTCACATAGCGGCTGTCGGAATTGATGATTTCATGAGCTTTCTTGATGAGCTCGTCCCTGTCACCGGAAATCAATGCGCCGGTGGTGCAGGCGGATACGCATGCAGGAGCATCGCCCTTCTCAACCCGGGCCTCGCACATCTGGCATTTTGCCACCTGCGGGAACTGCTCATTCCACTGATACTTAGGAATGGAGTACGGGCATGCCACCAGGCAGTAGCGGCATCCTACGCACAGGTCAGGATAATAAACAACGGCACCTGTCTTTTCGTCCTTCTGAATTGCCTTGGAGAAGCAGGCAGAGGCACAGGCAGGCTCCAGACAGTGCAGGCACTGCTTCTTGACAAATCTCAGCTTGTCATCCGGGTGGAACTCCTGAATCACCGTCCAGCGGTTGTCATCCAGCTCCACATGGCCATCCTTTATATTGCGAGGCTTCGCCTTGAAATCAAGGCCATTGTACATCTTGCAGGCAACGCTGCAGCCCTCGCAGCCAATACATTTTGTAATATCTACTAATACAGCCATTTATTTCAACCCTCCTTAACTAAATAACCGGTCATGACGGTTTACAAAGGTTGTATGCAGGTACTTTTCAGCCTTCTCGCTAAGAGGCTTGCCGAAAAATTCCTTGTAAACGGACTGAATTTCGGTATTATCATGGCTGCAGCGCTTGGCGGAGCCGGTGTCTTCCTTGTAAATGGCTTCGATGCGCTTCAGCTTGGCGCTGTTCTGAGCAGCTACGGTGGATTTCGGCTGTCCGCCGCCACCGATGCAGCCGCCCGGGCAGGCCATGAATTCAATAAACTGCCACTTGCTGCTGCCGCTGGCCTTGATGCCGTCCAGAAGCTTTCTGGCATTTTCCAGGCCATGGCAAACCGCGATATTCACCGTGCCTACGCCTGGAATGGAGGCAGTTGCTTCCTTGACCGCAGTCATGCCGCGGACAGGCTGCCAGGACAGAAGGTCAGCAGGCGGATTGGAACCGGTGGCAAAGAAATAGGCGGAACGGACTGCTGCCTCGGTAACACCGCCGGTAGCACCGAAAATCTTGCCGGCACCTGTGGACTCGCCCAGCACGGAATCATACTCCCGCTCAGGTACGGTATTCAGGTCAATGCCCTTGGCTTTCAGCAGTACAGCCAGCTCCCTGGTGGTCAGAACGTAATCCATATCCCGGTTGCCGTCTACCTCCAGCTCATCCCGGGCTACCTCGAACTTCTTTGCGGTGCAAGGCATAATGGAAACATTGACGATGTTTTCCGGCTTGATGCCCATCTTGTCAGCATAGAAGGACTTGATGGTAGCGCCCATCATGTTCTGCGGTGACTTGCAGGTGGACAGGTTGTGCATCAGCTCAGGATAGAAATACTCGCAGTATTTTACCCAGCCAGGACAGCAGGAGGTCAGATGCGGAATCTCATCCTTTGCCGCAGTCAGCCTGTGAACAAACTCAGATGCTTCCTCCATGATGGTCAGGTCGGCTGAGAAGCAGGTATCAAATACTGCATCAAAACCGGCTTCCTTCAAGGCGCCAGCCATCTTGTTGCCAACGCTGGTGCCAGGCTCCATGCCAAATTCCTCACCAAGGGATACCTTGGTGGCCGGTGCGGTCTGCACTACCACATGCTTGGTATCGTCATCAATAGCTGCCAGCACTTCCTTGATATTGCGCTTTTCCGTGATGGCACCGGACGGGCACCACATAACGCACTGGCCGCAATTTACACAGGCGATTTCACTTTTCAGCGGCAAAGGATAATTGCCGTATACGCCCATGACATTCTTGCAGGCCTCCACGCACTGGCCGCACAGGATGCACTTTTCATCATCACGTTCAATGGACGGATTGGCATCGCTGATGGCTACGCGGCCCTTGAGGTTTACCGGGAAATCTCCCTTGCCCTGATACTGGTCAGGAATCCAGCCCTCGGCTCCCGATGGCTTTCCCTTGCAGCCTGCGGCCATGACGCCGAAGCCCACGGCTCCGGACCCAGCTACAAGCTTTAAAAATTTGCGCCGAGAAATTTTGCTACTCATACAAACTCTCCTTATAAAAACATAACTCCCCAACAAAAAAACAAAAATTCCCAATTATTATTTTATCACTTAAAAATAAGGATAAGAAATATTTTATATTTATGGAACAATTAAGCTCACCTATAATAGGCACCAAAAAACAGTTAATTAATTGTTTTTAACACTTAATAGTCAATTAATTAACGCTTAAAAGGATATTTTATCAAGGATGCCCGTCAGATATGCGATGGTAATGCCATAATTGGTCATAGGCACGGCTGCATCCTTTGCCTTCTGGATGCGCGCCATGACAAACTTGCGGTTGAACATGCAGCCGCCACACTGGATAATCAGGTCATACCCGGACAGCTCCGCAGGAAAATCAGTGCCGCTGACCACATCAATCTGCATGGCCTCCCCAAAGCGTTTTCTGAAGAGGCGCGGAATCTTCTCCCGTCCGATGTCTTCCTTCAGAGGGGCATGGGTGCAGCACTCAGCGATGAGCACCCGGGATTTCTCCGTGAGGCTGTCTATCTGCTGTGCCCCTTCAATATAATATGAAAGGTCTCCCTTGTAAGCTGCGAACAGCACGGAGAAGGAGGTCAGCCTGCTTTCAGCCGGCTTGTGCTCATAGACATGCTTGAACACCTGGGAATCCGTGATAATCAGCTGTGGCGGAGCACTCAGCCGGGACAGGGCCAGCTCCAGCTTTTCTGCCGTGGTGCTGACCACAGTGCATTTCCTGTCCAAAAGCTCCCGGATGGTCTGCACCTGGGGCAGAATCAGGCGGCGCTTAGGTGCCTGGATGTCCTGGGGCATTACCAGCAGCACCACATCGTCCTCCTTGACCAGCCTGCCTGTGATGAACTCATTATCATAATCCTCCGGCATCAGCTTGGCAAGAGCCAGGCGCAGGCTGCCTACATCCTTTGTCCGGCTGCAATCCAGCAGCATTGCTTCTACCTTGCTGTCCTTCAGCCTGCCCTTGAGCTGTGCCTTTAGATCAGCTGCCGCAGCCTCGTTGTCACCGAAGATGTTGATGAGGCACAGCACAGGAATATCCTTCTGGCGGAAGGAATCCAAAAGCCCCAGCTCCGCGGCAAAATCCGCCCTGCCATCAGCCGGAAAGACGATGATGGCTATCTCCGCCTTGTCCATAGCCAGCTTTGTCTTTTCCAGCCGCTGAGCCCCCAATACCGTGGTATCCTCAAGGCCTGCCGTGTCCATCAGCAGGCAGGGGCCCAGGGGATTGATTTCCATGGCCTTGTAGACAATGTCCGTAGTTGTTCCGGCCACCTCGGATACGATGGAGGTGATCTGACCTGTCAGGACATTCAAGAGAGTTGACTTGCCGCTGTTGGTCCTGCCAAAAATACCGATGTGCAGCCTGTTTGCGTTTGGTGTTGAAATTAACTCTGCCATAATTAAAACCTGAAATCCCTTTTACCCTTGCTAATATCGGCAATATGCTCTGCGGCAATCCTCCTGACCTTTTCGTTAGGAATCTTTTTCAGCTCCTCGGCTATCATGGCCATGCCCTTTGCTCTGGTTTCTTCACTGGCATAGTCCTCCAGATATTCCTTCAGGGTCATCAGGGCATTCGGATGGCAGCAGTTCAGAATCTGCTTGCTCTTGCAGAGGGACATGAACCTGTCGCCGGTGCGGCCTTCCCTATAGCATGCCGTGCAGAAGCTTGGCACATAGCCCAGATTGATGAGCCAGCTGATTACCTCGTCCAGGGTGCGCTGGTCGCTGACATCGAACTGGGCAGAGTTGTCATCCTCAGATTCCTCCTCGGCATAGCCGCCTACGCTGGTACGGGAAGCGCCGCTGATCTGGGAAATGCCCAGCTCAAGAGCCTTCTCCCTGACGGCCTTGCCCTCACGGGTGGAGATAATCATGCCGGTGTACGGCACAGCTACCCTGATGAGGGCGATAATCTTCTCGAAGATTTCATCGCTGATGCCGTTGTCAAAGGCCTCTGGATCAATATCATCAGCCTTCTTGACACGAGGCACGCTGATGGTATGAGGGCCCACGCCATGGACAGCCTCCAGGTGCTCTGCATGCATCAGGAGGCCGGCAAATTCATAGCGGTACATTTCCAGCCCGAAAAGCACGCCCAGCCCCACATCATCAATGCCGCCTGCCTGAGCCCTGTCCATAGCCTCCGTATGGTAGGCATAATCATGCTTTGGCCCGGTCGGATGCAGCGTTTCATAGGCTTCCTTATTATATGTCTCCTGGAACAGGATATAAGTGCCGATACCGGCATCATGAAGCTTCTTGTAATTCTCCACCGTAGTGGCTGCAATATTGACATTTACCCGGCGGATGGCGCCATTCTTGTGCTTGATGTTGTAGATTGTGTTGATGGATTCCAGCACATACTCAATAGGATTGTTGACCGGATCCTCACCCAGCTCGATGGCAAGGCGCTTGTGTCCCATATCCTGCAAGGCGATTACTTCCTTGCGGATTTCGTCCTGCGTCAGCTTCTTGCGGCTGATATGCTTGTTTTTCAGATGATACGGGCAGTACAGGCAGCCGTTGACGCAGTAGTTGGAAAGGTACAGCGGCGCAAACAGCACTATGCGGTTGCCGTAGTAGTCTTCCTTGATCTGCCTTGCCAGGTCATAAATCTCCTGTAGCTTTTCCTCGTTGTCACATGCCAGGAGCACCGAGGCCTCCCGATGGGTAAGCCCCTTGCCCAGCTTTGCCTTGGCAATAATGGCATCAACTACCTCCATATTGTCCTTGTTCTCATCGGCATACTGCAGGGTTGCCTTTATTTCCTCGTCGGAGATAAATTCCTCTGCCTTCATTGATTTTACATCATACATTTTCTATCCCCCTGTTTCTATAATCTCCCCGGTCACAGACTATGTTGTAACCGGCATTTCTAACACGATTTTTCAAGCACACAATACACTCTGCCGCTTCCTCGCCTGTGCAGATTTTGGCATCGTACAGGGCATACTTCTTGCGCACCGCCTTGGGCGAAAGGTTCGGCATGACTACGTTGGCACCTGCCCTGAGCCCCTTTTCCCTGCCCACCGGGTCAATGGTGCCCAGTGCCGTGGTAGCTGGCAGCAGTACATTAGGCAGCAGCAGCCTGATGATGGACAGCAGGGTAAGCGTCATGGCAGCCGTTCCCCCCGGCGCATTGCCAAAGGGCGTATCGTGCTGCGGTATAAAAGGGCCGATGCCCACCATGTGAGGTTTCAGCTCCCGCAGGAACTGCAAATCCTCATGCAAGGTAGCAACGGTTTGCCCCGGGGAGCCTGTCATGAAGCCTGCTCCCACCTGATAGCCTATTTCCTTTAGTGCATACAGGCACTCCTTGCGATGCTGCAGGGACATTTCTTTCGGATGGAGCTTTCTGTAGTGCGCCTCGTCAGCCGTTTCATGGCGCAGCAGGTATCTTTCGGCACCTGCCTCCCAAAAACGCTGATAGCTTGCCCTTTCCTTTTCGCCTATGGACAGGGTGATGGCGCAGTCAGGATGGTTTGACTTGATGCTGCTGATAATCCGGCACATCCTGTCATCTGTAAAATACTCATCCTCGCCTCCCTGAAGCACAAAGGTCCGAAAGCCCAGCTCATAGCCGTTTTGGCAGCAGTCCAGGATTTCCTCAGCGGTCAGCCGGTATCTGGAAGCCTGCCTGTTATCACGCCTGATGCCGCAGTAGTAGCAATTGTTCTTGCAGAAATTGGTGAACTCGATAAGTCCCCGGATAAAGACCTCCTGCCCATAGACGGCTTCCCTGACGGCTACAGCCCGCTGACGCAGGTATTCTCCTTCGTTGCCCTCCAGCAGATACTGAAGCTCGTCCCTTGTGATATCCTGTTTTGCTTCAATATCGTCAACAACAGAAATACTATCATCTCCTAAAAATAGCTATTATTTATGCTTACAAATCAATGATATTACTTTTGCTAATTTAAAGCAACATTATTAACAGAAAATTTCTACAAAAATCGCAAAAAGCTTCATGTGCAGCAGGTAGTTGACCAATGTTCAATAACATATTTTCCCACTAATAATATTATGCCTGATACCATGCTTGCTTTTTTTGAGAAATGAGCGTAAAATGTAGGGAGCCTTTGGCTACAGTTTATTTTCATATTTTAGCTATATAATGCGGTGAAATTGTTTTTGAAAGGTGAGATTTTATGTTCAGTGGCATTGGTGTTACAGAGCTTGTCTTGATACTGGTTATTGCCTTGGTGGTTTTCGGGCCTGGCAAGCTGCCTGACGTAGGCAAGGCTTTGGGCAAGAGCATCAGGGAGTTCAAGAATGCTGAGAAAAACATCATTGAGGATGTTACCGTTGTAGACGAGGATAAGAAGTCTACCGGCACCAAGGCGTAAGCCCCATGGCGTATAAGGCATAGTGATATGGCAAATACTTCAGAATTATCAAGTGTACCGGATGATCTGACGGTACAACAAGAGAAAGTTGTGCAGGAGCATGAAGCTGTGCAAAAGCAAGAGACTGAGCCTGATGAACAGGCTGACAATATGTCCATCCTGGCGCACCTGACGGAGCTGCGGCGGCGCATCCTGTACAGCCTGCTGGGCGTGGCGATAGGTTCAGCTATTGCCTATGGCTTTCTGGACAGGATTATGGCGTGGCTGGTGGAACCGGCAGGAAAGCTCTACTATATGCAGCCGGCGGAGGCATTTTTTGTCTACATCAAGGTGACCATGTTTTCCGGCTTCATCATCTCCCTGCCGATTATTTTTTATCAGGCATGGGCATTTCTGCTCCCGGCCCTAACCATGCGGGAGCGGCTGATGATGTCTGTACTGGTGCCGGTGTCCGTGGTGCTCTTTGCGGCAGGCATGCTGTTTTCCTTCAAGCTGGTGCTGCCGGTGGCCATGAGCTTCTTCCTGGGGATGGGCAACAGTGATTTTCAGCCGTTTTTATCGGCTGGCAGCTATTTTGATTTTATCCTTACCTTTGTGCTTCCCTTTGGCATGCTGTTTGAGATGCCGCTGGTCATGCTGGTGCTGGCATGGATGGGCATTGTGACATCTGACATGCTGGCGGCGAAATTCCGGGTTGTGATCGTGGTGTGCTTCGTGATTGGTGCGCTGTTCACGCCGCCGGATGTTATCAGCCAGAGCATGATGGCAATTCCGATGGTCCTGCTCTACGGAGTGGGCTATCTGGCAGTAAAGTATATATTGCACAAGTAATCTGCATGGCTACGGATTGCAAAAACCGGTTATGCGGAGGGATTACACCAATAAAAAATCCTGTTTCAGATGATAACATATCAATTTGAAACAGGATTTTTTTTAGCCCCCCCTCAGCCCCAACATGCCCGTCAGATTGCTGAACTATGTGGCTGAGCTTTTCAAGATTTATCTGGAACCGAATCGATGCTTTTGCCAAGTCGTTATAACGGTAGCAAATGGCTGCGAATTGGTGATTTATTCATCAATCCGCAGCCATTTTTTACGCTATATAACAATTACCATCTTTTCCGATACTCACTGGGGCTCATGCCTTCTACCTTGCGAAACATCCGGCTAAAATAATTTGCATCATTCATCCCCACGGAATCTGCAATCTCATCCACATTTTTAGCCGAAAACCGCAAAAGCCGCTTTGCTTCCGTAATCCGCTTAAATAAAATGTATTTGTTTATGGTGAAGCCATAGCTGTCCTTAAAAATTCTGGACAAATAGCACTTGCTCACAAAAAACTTATTGGCCAGGTCTTCCAGTGATACTTTCCTGCCATAGTTTTCGTCCAGATACCTTTTTATCTCGTTCAGCTCCATGCGCTTCTTGGAGGCGGCAGCCACTTCCTGATGCCATGACTGCTCCATCAGAATAGTCAAAAGCTCATTCAGCTTCTCATTGATGCGCATATCACGAACATAATCAGACGAGGAAGCCAGGTCATATAAACCGGACAAAATGCCCTCAATAGCCCCGGCATCATCAGGATGAAAAACAGCCTTGCCCCCACGCTCCCTGTATTTCGCGTAAATATCCGGCATCGAAAGGCCATAAAAATGGCACCACCGCAGGGACCACAAATCATCCTCAGTCACATGGCTATATCCCTTGCGGCAATCAATAAACACCACATCCCCAGCAGACAAGCAATACTCCGTATTTTCATAAAACAGCCTGCCACTCCCCTGACACACCACAAAGCACAAATACGACTGCAATTTTTCGCGCCTGCTGGTATGTGGCTGCACAGCCTGCAAGGAACCGGCTTCCTGCAAATGCAGCAGAGAAAACCGCGCAAAAGAAGAAGGAGTATACAATATCCTGGATGAGCTGACAGTTGAAAAAGCTGACATATCCTCTGGCATACCTACTCCCCCCTTCCAAACATTACATACTACATACTATGTATAAGTATAAGTACAACTACTACCTGCCACCTAAAAATAATTTATTTAAAACAGTCACATTTCTCATTATCATATAAACTAAATAGCATACAAACAAAATAATTACAGTTTCCAATAAATTTATAAAACAGCTTGGTGCAATACTTTGGGTAATTTTAGGTAAAATATGAGAAAAAATAACCTCACCCGAGAAGAGATAAATTACCAGCGAAGCTTTCCCCAGCTTAGCAACAGTCTTCCATATAGATAACTGGCTTGTTTTCTTCCAGAGAGCATATACAGACAATAGCACCAGGCTCGAGCCAGCAAAAGCAGTTACCATTCTGTATATATCATTCCCCAGCTTCCACCAGTCAAATGCCCCCGTTTTGAAATTGACAATACTATAATGCGATGTATAAATATAGCTTTCATACACAAAAAACTGCATCAGCAGTACATAACTTACCGCACAAGCCATCAGCAATCCCCAATTACTACAAATTCTATCTTGTAGCCTTGCCAGCAAATCAAATTTGCATGTCAGATATCCACACAAAAAATAAGGATACATGTATTTATACAAGGACAAATTAAAGGCATCAGGTATCACAAAAAGCAGCAGCCAGGCAATAAAATAAATCAATGCACTATCCTTGCAAAAACGCCTTAGCATCAGAACAAACAAAGAATTGTAAAAAATTGCCCAGATGAACCACATGCTGTGCAAATACCGCCACACTATTTCTTTGATTAGTGGAACAATACTCTGATAATGCATAACAGCTACCACAACACCTATCAGTCCCCACGACATCAAAGGAAGCAGTAATGATGTAAACCTGCTTGCAAACACCTGACGCCACGTATGTCTCTTCAGGCTCATCCCAAATAAATATCCGCTGACCAGCATAAATAACGCCATGTGGCAGCCATATATAGCCTTGAAAACAGCATCAGCAAAAAAAGCTTCCGACTGCAAAAATTCCCTGCCACTGCCAAACTGGATGCAATGCCCGAGCACAACAGAAATAATCGCTATACCTTTAACTACATCCAGATAAACATTCCTGTGCTGTGCTGTGCTGTGCTGTGCTGTGCTGTGCTGTGCTGTGCTGTGCTGTGCTGTGCTGTGCTGTGCTGTGCTGTGCTGTGAACAGCTTAATCATTTCCATTATAAAGTCAACCTTCCGCAAAAAATTACTTCCATTTCTTAAATAGCATTTGAACATTTAACATAACTGTTGCCACAACTATCAACATAGATATGTCATTAGCTAAAACTATACCCACCAGCCCCATATTCAGATAAACCGAAAAGCAATATGCCATCGGCACCATCAAGGGCGCTGCCACGATAAAAGCCCAAAGCTGCCAATCAATTTCTCCTATGCCATTTAACAGATAGCAATTATTTCCAAGCAGAAGCATTAAAAACTGATATGTGACCATCAAAAACAGTAAGGAATAACTATAATCAACATGTATATGCAACCATAACAAAATGAAAAAATCTATTTTCCAGGCAACCAATACCATAAGAACAGTCAAAACCACTAAGGAAAGATTTGTTTTATGAAATGCCTTGCGTATCCAAACATAATCCTGCTTAACATAAGCATCTGTATATGCCGACCATAGCGGTGTCAGCATCAATGTCTGCAACATAAGGAAAAAATTCAGCAACTTAAAAATAACATCATAAGTCCGCACATACTGTGGCCCCAATATTTGGGTAATCAAGATATTCATCATCGAAAAACAGAAAATCGTACATATCTGGATGATGAAAAATTTTATACCTATACCGGAAATCTCATACATTTTCCTGATGGATATTGTCGAAATGCTGGGAAATACATCAGAGTTTTTAACAAAGAAGTATGCAATATATACCGCCTTTGAAACCACAGAAGAAATTCCAAATGCAAAAACAAAATATAATAAATTATGTGATTCCTGCAAGGTTAGCCAATACACCATTCCTAGCATCATGACAGAACCAAACACACTTATCATGCCAGTTTTAGCAGCATCCTGATAGGCATAGTAAAATTGATTGACTATTGATAGAGCAAAAGTCATTATCACAAATATCCCCGTCCAAAAAACTATGCTATACAGATCTTCCCGGGCAATATCCTGAGTATTAAACAACGCCTGCGGTTCAACAAACTGCAGGCCACAAATCAATACAACCAATAATAAAGCTGCAATACAGCACATGGAAAAAATACCAGTGGATATATATGCTTTTGCACTGGCAATATCATTGCTGCTTACAGATATTGCCAGCTTATTGCGCACCCCTAACCCTATCCCCATATCCAATACATTTATCCAGTTCATCGTAGAAAACACAGTCACCCAGATGCCATACTCAACCTCTGTAAGATAACTAATCGTCAAAGGAAGCTGCAAAAAGCTTATTCCTACGCCAATGGCTTTCAACACAAATGCCAGCCCGATATTTTTTCTTAATTGTTTGCTACGAAGTGTCATTTTGCTATCCTTCTTTTATTTCATCAAACTTACGAATAAATCTGGCAGGATTTCCTGCCCATATTTCTCCTGCTGGCACGCTTCTAGTCACAACAGAGCCAGCGCCTATGACAGAATATTCGCCAATCACTACGCCTTTTAGGATAATGCTTCCGCCACCAATCCATGCTCCGCGCTTAATCACTACAGGTTTGCTTTTTATGTGTACATCAGGAGATTGCATTCTTTGCTTAAAATCTATTGAGTGAAAATCCGTATCATAAATGCGGCATCCCCCCCCGATATACACTTGTTTTTCTATAACAATACTTGAAGCAGAGCAAAATGCACTGTTAGATATTCCAGCTCCTTCACAGATTGTTATCGAACCATTATCTATGCACAAAAAAGAACATCCAGACCAGCCACCAATTGGATTGTAATCTATATTGGAATTGATGATTACGCCATCTCCAATAGATAAGCCGCCTTTATTTCCGTATACTTTTAATCGACCATTCACTCTGACATTCTTGCCAATTTTGCATTTCTTCCACTTTAATAAGGAAAAATTATATGTTTTATCAAAACCATGATTTATCTTTCGAAGAACATTCATGAAGAACATAACTATCACTTCTCCTGTACTTTATAGTAAAAAATTTTTATATAAATGCCAAATTTTTCATTTATGAAGCATAATATCTATCTTTTTGTCCTGAAGTGTTATAAAATTAGCATACGAAGCTAGGACACCAACTTTGACCAGAAAACACTCCGGCTAAGTGATGCCTTCATGGTGCCCAACAGCAACCTGGAGCTCATCGTCCACTGCCACAACCTGAATCCCGGCAAGAGCCAGCAGCTGAAATCCAGCTGCAAGCCCCTGGCTGACTACAGCGATTTTTCCAATAAATTCAAGGAATACCGCCACCAGAACAATTCCATAAACGATTCAGTCCGTATGGCCATCGACTACTGCCTGAATAATGACATTATGACTGACTATCTTACTGACAACGAAAGCGAGGTTATTAACATGTTTGGTTTTGAATGGAACTCAGAAGACGAAAGAAAAGCCCTCATCGAACTCGGCGAGGAGCGTGGCATCGCCCTTGGGGAAAAGCGTGGCGAAAAGCATGGCATTATCAAAGCTAATTTGAAAACTTTGAAAAACATCATGTCCGCACAAAACTGGCCACCTGAGAAAGCTTTAACTTTCATGGGCATCGAAAAATCTGAATATCAAAATTATTTAGCTTTGCTTTAATTGCTGAATACAATATATCAATCACGGAGTATATTATTGCTCCGTGATTTTTTATTTATATTTGCAAAGCGCCTTTGATTAAGTCTGCTCTTTTGCTAGTTAAATTAGAATGCAAAAATGCCTTATATTTGTCCACATTAACATCGTTAGAAATTTTTAGCAGTTTATCCACATTGTCAAAAAACTCCTGCTTTGTTTTTACATTAGGACAAATATCATAAATATTAAGAAAATCAGCTTCTTGATTTTCAATATATCTACCTAGCATGTGACAATAAAAAGCAGCACTTTCAAAAAAACGTGGTGTAAAAAAATCTACATTTCCAAAATCAGTACGGCTCTTATCCATCCCAGGAGTAGATACAAGACTAATTCGACACGACTTGAGTAATTCTACATATTCATTTCTTTTGTCAAATTTTCCTAAATTCCCTCTAGTTGTAGATATATATGTCAGAGAACCATCATTGCTTTGATAAACATATTCCACATCAGGATGTTCAGCTACATATTCCATCATCCATTCATGTAAAACAGGGTTTTTTCGTCCAAATTGAATAACGTCAATTGTTTTCTTAGGAATAACTTCACTGAAATACATATCAGATATAGATATTGGCATATATATAACATTTTTACTGCCATGAGCTTTTAATAAATCACATATCTCTAAAGCCGTTACAAAAAAGAAAGGAAGATTTTTAGTTTTTTCTGCAATAACAGAAATCATTTTCTCTGGAAAATCAAGAAAAATAGGAATTACGTTCCTATCAACATATAAATAGTAATCATTAGCATTCATAATAAATGCCAATCGCATATTTTGCACATCTACTTTTCCAAAAGAGATTCTATGAAAATACTTAAAAACTATGCGTTTCCACTTGCGCTGAATTCTATACTCTAACGACCTGCCATCTGAAAATTCCAAATCCATGCCAAGTTTTTTAGACAAAATATCTTCCCATTCATAAACTACATACCAAGATGGCCAAGTTTCATATTTTCGTTTGGTTATAATACTACAACTCATTATTATTTATCCTTTCAGCTAATGCCATAGCTCGCTCTACAGTTACATCTGAATTGTAATGAGAATGTTCACCCCATCGTCCTAAGCCAATTACGCCATGATCTTTAGACCATGACAATAATCTGTCCATAATTTTTGGTTTTTGCAAAGTATTAAGAGGGTATGCATATTCATTTACATAACTGAACACCCCACCTTTTTCCCTCATCTCATCACGATCCATATTAGTTTCTGTCCAATACCCTCTGCCATTGGGAACAAAATTATGTCTAGCCAAGATACGGTGATATGATAAAGATAACTCTGGATAATAAATCCAATGAGCATCTGTATCTAAATTCTTATCATAATACTCAACTTTTACCGATGTATGTTTTAATTTTCTAATATCATCAACAATGTTTGATGGCATTCCTATAATTTTTTCAAACGATGTCCACGGTATTGTAGAAACAATTAAGTCCGCATCATATTTTTTTCCATCATCAGTACAAACAGATCTTGTATTAAAATCAATACCTTTCACCTTTTGATTAAACTTAATCTTTTCACCTAAATTATTTGCCATGCGGTTCCACAGTTCTCCATATCCAAATTGCTTTGGATAATAAAACTTAGCATGTCCTGGCAGCTTGCCATAAGGTTTATGTTCCAAGCATGACTGCAAAGTTTCCCTGAAGCTAACACTAGGCAATTTATTTAACCAATACGTTCCTAACTCAGAAAGATTATTCCCAAACATTTTTTGATTGTATGGAAGCATATAATTTTCTGCAATCTTCTTCCCAAGCTTCCAATAAATCCAATCTACAAATTCAAAAGGCTGCTTTTCTGAGGAATTGACACCTGCACACGCGATAGACTCCAAATAATCCACCTGCATATTTATGCTCAACTGCCAAATATTAGCTTCAAATGGATGTGCAATATATTGGTCATGTATATGAATCAAACTTTTTCTGTCATATTGATTCCATTCACTAGCTGGCATAAATGAAAACAAAAACTCTACCACATCTTGATTCCTGACATCTAAAAAATGTCCTCCACCAATATCCAATGGAGAGCCATCAACATCCAAAGACCTGCATAAACCACCTGCCTGTGCTTCTCCTTCAAGCAATAAAAAATCATGTACCCCCCCTATAGAAATTTTGTTCGCTAAAGTTAATCCTGCCGGGCCTCCGCCTAATATCAAAATCTTCATAACTACACCTCAAAATATTCTGCGATATCCTCTCGGAATCTTGAACAATAGATAAAATCTAGAGTTCAAGGTTCTTTTTATATTTATATCCCCCACAATTTTTTCAAAATTTGTACAAAAAGTGCTTGACAAATTTCAAAAAATTTGCGGCGCATTGCGCCTTCTTAGAAGAGATGTTTCAAGTCTACACTTCAAGAAGGGGGATACTTAACATGATACCAACCTACACGACAAATCATCGCTATTATAAGCAACGCTGCCGCATATTTTTACAAAAGTCTTATCCTAATTTAAAAATCATTCCAAATAGAATCCGCAAGGCCATCAATATGATTACTTATCCTGATTTATCATACATTGATGACATAATGCGAAATTATTACTCCAAATATGGCCCA
>JALFXV010000004.1 GCA_022786545.1 Selenomonadaceae bacterium | reverse complement strand
GGGAGATTGCTTATCATCAGGATGATGTGCATGCCCAGAGCAGGATTTTTTATGAGGTTGTGGGCATCAGGGCAATCACTGTGGGCATCAGCCTGCTCAGCTATTACCTCATCATTTCCCATTGTAATGTGGAAGACCAGGTTATTTACTGGGTGCAGGCCATCAATATAATCGTTGTCCTGTTTGATATAAGCTGGTTTTTTCAGGGGCTGGAGGAATTTGGCAAGATTGTCCTGCGCAATTTTGTGGTGCGCATCTTGAATATTGCCGGGATTTTCCTGCTGATACATGATGCCTCCGACCTGCTGCTGTATATCGGCATGATGGCTGTCATGAACCTGCTTGGTGCAATATCGATTTGGTTTTACCTGCCTAAATACCTTGTGCCTGTGGCAAGGGATGAGATAAATCCTTTTAGGAATTTTCTGGTTATTATCCAGCTGTTTTTGCCACAGATTGCCATTCAGGTTTATACGGTCTTCGACAAAACCATGATTGGCATCCTGACCGGCTCGGCCTTTGAAAATGGCTACTATGAGCAGGCGGAAAAGATTGTCAAGATAGGCCTGATGCTGGTGACATCCCTGGGGCCGGTTATGCTGCCCCGCATCGCGGCAGCGTATGCCCACCATGATAGGGAAGCGATTCATCGCTATATCATGCGGTCTTATCGCTTTGTCTGGATGATTGGCCTGCCGATGATGTTTGCCATGATTGGGCTGATTGATACGGCTGTGCCGTGGTTTTTCGGCCCCGGCTATGATAAAGTAGGACTGCTGGTCAAGGTATTCAGTGTTTTACTGTTGGCCATAGGCATCAGCAACGTGACCGGGATTCAGTATCTGATGGCGGTGAACAGGCAGAATGCCCTTACTGTTTCGGTTACTGCCGGGGCGCTGGTGAATTTTGCCCTGAATCTGGTGCTGATTCCGCTGTGCATGTCCCTGGGGGCGGCAATCGCTTCGATTACGGCGGAAATCTGTGTCACTGCGGTGCAGTTCTGGTTTGTGCGGCGCGTATTTGATGTTTCTGAGGTACTGCTGCTGGGGAGGAAATATTTGCTGGGAGGCATGGGCATGCTGCTGGTGATTATGCTGCTTGACAATGCCCTGCAGCTGGAAGCCTGTATCCTGACTACCGCGGTGCTGGGGCTGAGCGGCGTGGTTGCATATAGCCTGTTTTTGCTGTGTACCAGGGATGAATTGTTTATGTGGGGCATCGGCAAGGCCAGGGAGAAAATTTTGCAGCGTTTTGGCTGATGTGAGGCTGACTAGCTGCAAGGATGGTATGTGCTGATGTTGTGCAGTGGTAATGTGTATTGATGGTATGTGCTGATGTTATGCATTAGCAACATGTATTGATGGTATGTGTTGATGGCAGGTACTGTTTTGTGATAGTGATTTGATTTTTCGACTGATATATGGGAGGAATTTTCTATGTATGATTATCTGGTTGTGGGCAGCGGCCTCTTCGGGGCAGTTTTTGCCCATGAGGCGAAAAAAGCCGGGAAGTCGGTGCTGGTGGTGGATAAAAGGCCCCATATTGCCGGTAATGTTTATACTGAGAAGGTAGAGGGCATTAATGTGCACAAGTATGGTGCCCATATTTTCCACACCAATAACAGGCAGGTCTGGGAGTACATTACTCAATTTGCTGAGTTTAACCGCTTTACCAACAGCCCCGTGGCCAACTACAAGGGGGAGCTGTTTTCCCTGCCATTTAATATGTATACCTTTAATAAGATGTGGGGCGTGGTGACGCCGGAGGAAGCGTTAGCAAAGATTGAGGAGCAGCGCCGGGAGATTGGCGGCCAGCCCCGGAATCTGGAGGAGCAGGCAATTTCTTTGGTGGGCCGGGACATCTATGAAAAGCTGATTAAAGGATATACCGAGAAGCAGTGGGGGCGTGATTGCAGGGAGCTGCCGGCCTTCATTATCAAGCGGCTGCCGGTACGCCTGACTTTTGACAACAATTATTTTAATGCCTTGTATCAGGGAATCCCGGCAGGGGGCTATACGAAGCTGGTGGACAATCTGCTGGAGGGCATAGAGGTGCGGCTGAACACTGATTATCTGGCGGATAAGGCTGTGCTGAATGCTTTAGCTGATAAGGTTGTCTATACAGGCCCAATTGATGCTTATTTTGATTATCAGCTGGGAACCCTTGAGTACCGCTCCGTGCGGTTTGAGCATGAGCTGCTGGACAAGCCTAATTATCAGGGAAATGCGGCGGTGAATTATACGGACAGGGAGACCCCTTGGACGCGGATTATTGAGCACAAGTGGTTTGAGTTTGGCAAGGATGAGGCTGGCAATGATTTGCCAAAGACCATCATCAGCAGGGAATATTCCTCGGAGTGGCAGCCGGGGGATGAGCCGTACTATCCTGTGAATGATGAGCAGAATGGCAGGCTGTATGCTGAGTACAAAAAGCTGGCGGAGGCGGAGCGGAAGGTTATTTTTGGCGGGCGCCTGGGCGAGTACAAGTATTATGACATGGACCAGGTGATAGCTGCAGCTCTCGTGTGCTGCGCAGAAGAAAAACTTCTATAATATTTTGCAATAATCTGCAATATTTGTAATGCTATGTGATAATTTGTGGTATTTGGCAATATAAGGCAATAAACAGGCAGGTTCAAGCGAGGTGATATTGCTGTGGCAAGGGGAAGGTTGTCTCCTCTGGAGATAGCTGTTTTGAGGCGCAATCCTTATGTGGAAGATGTAAATGAAACGAGGATAATTTATACATATAAATTTAAGTGCATGTTTATGGAACAGTATCTGGCTGGTGCAAGGCCGGTGGATATTTTCCGTCAGGCAGGCTTTGATGTGGCGGTGCTGGGGGAAAAGCGGATAGAGAGGGCCACTGCCCGCTGGAAAGCCCTGTATGCCGGTAATGGCGTGGAGGGACTGAAAGGCACGGCACGGAAGAATGGCACTGCTGCCCTGCCTCCTGCCTGGCAAAAAGACCATGCAGGGCTGGCCGGAAAAAAGGGGCAGAGAAGCACTGCTGTCCTGGATGAGTATGCCTCCAAGCTGAATGTCCATGAAAACCGCATCAGCCATTTTGAAAAAATGCTGCTGGAGGTAACGGGCAGGCTCAAGGTGCTGGAGAAGCAGTCCGCCGAGTTTGCCGTCAAGGTGGACCTGCTGGCGGAACACGGCAGCCTGGATGAGGATTATGTGCTGAATAAAAGCCACGGCAATACTTATTTGTATGAGCTGATTTATGAGGCGATGGGAAAATATGCCGGACGCCTCAGCGTGAACAGCCTGTGCGACATTTTCCATGTGTCGCGGCAGGGATATTACAGATATCTGAAGCAGCGCAGCCTGCTGGAAACATAGATGAATTATAGTACCCCGTCAGGTTTGGTTTATAGACGGCTGAAAAGCCGTTGTAAGCCATACCCTGGCGGGGATTTTTTTGCGCTTTTTTTACGCGTATTGTCTTTATATATTTTTGGGGGCAGGGGTATCTGCTGTATTTTACAAAGATTTTACAAAAGCTGCCTACGGACTTTACATTGAAGGTTTATGATAGATGTAAATATAAATAATATGATTACCCTGATGGACTGTCACTGGAATTTTAGGAGGAGAAAATGATGTACACAATCGTGGACGTAGGTTCTAATACCATCCGCATGAATGTATATGACATTAAGGATGACAAGCTGAAAATCCTGTTTACCAAGAAGGCTACTGCGGGGCTGGCATCCTATGTGAAGGACAAGCGGATGTCTGCCGCCGGCATAGACCGGGTGGTGGAGGTGCTGGTGGATTTCAAGGAAACCCTCAGCAACCTGAATATTCCTGAGATGCACGTTTTTGCCACGGCTTCCCTGAGAAATGTGGAGAACAGCCAGGAGGCGGTGGCGGAGATAGAGAGGCGCACGGGGCTTTTGGTGCAGGTGCTGTCCGGCAGGGAAGAGGCAGAGCTGGACTTCCTGGGGGCTGCCAGGGAGGCGGCTGTCAAGAAGGGGCTGCTGGTGGATATCGGCGGCGGCAGTACGGAGCTGGTTGCCTACAAAGAGGGCAAAATCGTCAGTGCCATCAGCATAGCCAAGGGTTCCTTGAACAGCTACAACAAGTATGTGAAGGGCATCCTGCCTACCAAGGAGGAACGTCATCTCATCCGGGCGGATTTTCTGAAGAAGCTGGATGGCATCAAGGCTTTTGACGGCAAGAACAAGTACAAGCTCATGTGCGGCGTAGGCGGCACGGTGCGGGCTGCCCTGAAGCTGGACCAGCTGCTGTTCGGCAAGAGCGCGGCGGAGAATTTGCTGCAGGTTTCCCATGTGGGCTATATTATCAAGGCTATGGAGCAGAAGGAAAACCGGGAAAAGTTCCTCAAGAATATGGAGCTGCTGCTGGATGTGGTGCCGGACAGAATACGCACCATCCTGCCGGGCATGATTATTCTCTATGCGGTGGCAAAGCGGTTCAAGTGCGAGTCCATTCTGGTGGCTCATACAGGTGTCCGTGAGGGCTTTATGTACAACTATGTGCTGAAGAAGGGGCACATCGGTCAGGACGGATTGGCAGGAGAAGATGAAAAGGATAATCAGGCTGCGGATACTGCGCAGGGCGTGGAGGTGCTTCAGGCTGCTCCGGAGGCTCAGGCAACGGGAGCAGGACAGGGAGCAGGAGGCAATCAGGACGCAGGTGCAAATGAAACACCAGGTGCAGACGGAAATTAAGGTGCAAAGCAGGAGAAAGCAGGAGAATAACATGGGACAGATTGAAACAAGTGAAAAGAACAGCAGGAAGTTTGTGACCAGCTACACCCAGAACAGGGAACTGTCCTGGCTGAAATTTAACAAGCGTGTGCTGGAAGAGGCGGAGGACAGCAGCGTGCCTCTGTGCGAAAGGCTGAAATTCGTGGAGATCTTTACCAGCAACCTGGATGAATTTTTCATGGTGCGGGTGGGCAGCCTCCTGAGCCTGGAAGCGATGGATGCCAAAAAGGTGGACAACAAGAGCCTCATGACGGCGCGGGAGCAGCTTAACGCCATCTTTGATACGGTGCGGGAGCTGTACGGCCAGCGGGACAGGGTGTTTGCCTATCTCCGCCGCAAGCTGATGGAAAAGGGCATCGGCCACGCCAATATCCATGAACTGTCCAAGAAGCAGTATGCCTGCCTGGAAGACATGTTCCAGGAGCGCATCCTGCCGGTGCTTTCGCCCCAGATTATTGACAAGCACCATCCGTTCCCTCATCTGGACAACAAGAAGCTGTACATTTCCGCGGTGCTGAAGGGCAAGAAAAAGCTGATTCTGGGGATTATCCCCCTGCCGGACATGCTGGACAGGGTGGTTTACCTCAGCAAGGAAAAGACGGAGTTCATCCTGCTGGAGGATATCATCGAGGAGTTTATCGACAAAATCTTCGTGGGCTACCCGGTCATGGACAAGGCGGTATTTGCCATTACCCGCAGTGCCGACATCAATCTGGAGGAAGAAGAGGTGGAGGCAGGGGACTACCTGGAAGCCATGAAGAAGGCCCTGAAAAAGCGCAAGCACCTGACGCCTGTGCGGCTGGAAATCAAGAGCCGGGGCAAGTCCCTGATTGCGGAGTACCTTATCGACCGCTACAAGATTGGTTCCTCCCAGGTATTTTCCACTACTGCGCCGCTGACTTTGGACTATGTTTACGGGCTGGCTGACAACCTGACGGAGACCATGCGGCAGGAGATGTACTACGCTCCTTATGAGCCGGTTTCCTGCGAGGAAAAGTTCCATCTGGAGGATGGGGACAGCCTGCTGGCGCTGGTGAAGAGGCAGGATGTGCTGCTGAAATATCCGTATGATGATTTCGGGATTTTGCTGCAGCTGGTGAAGGAGGCAGTGTACAATCCTGATGTGCTGTCCATCAAGATTACCATCTACCGCATCGGCAAGGGCCATGCCAAGCTGATGAACTACATGATGGTGGCGGCGGAGATGGGCAAGGATGTGACTGTCCTGCTGGAGCTGAAGGCCCGCTTTGACGAGGAAAACAATATCAGCTGGGTAAATGACCTGCGGGAGTCCGGCTGCCGCATCCTCTACGGCTTTGACCGCTACAAGGTTCATGCCAAGGTCTGCCTGATTACCTACCGCCCTGCCAATGAAAGCGGCGTTAAGTACATCACCCATATCGGCACCGGCAATTTCAACGCCAAGACCGCCAAGCTGTACACGGATCTGGCTCTCCTGACGGCGGATGATGCCATCGGCAGGGATGCTTCCATGTTCTTCCGCAACATGGGCATTGGCAACCTGTGGGGCGAGTACCAGAAGCTTTTGGTGGCGCCTGTGAACCTGAAGAAGAGCCTGCTGGAAATGATTCAGGGGGAAATCCGCAAGTCGGAGAACGGCGGCCAGGGTTATATCCTGCTGAAGATGAACTCCCTGACGGACAGGCAGCTGATTGATGCCCTGTACGCCGCCGGTCAGGCCGGGGTACGGGTGAACATGATTGTCCGGGGCATTACCTGCCTGGTGCCTGAGAGGCCGGGGCTGACGGACAACATCCACATCAGGAGCATCGTGGGCAGGTTCCTGGAGCACCCGAGGGTATTCTGCTTCGGCCAGCCGGGTGAGGATGGCGATATGGATCAGCTGAAGATGTATATCGCCTCTGCTGACTGGATGACCAGGAACACGGAGAACCGCGTGGAGGTGGCAGCGCCGATTTTTGACAGCGATATCAAGCAGGAAATCTGGGATATGCTGCAGCTGCAGCTTGCTGACAATACCAAGGCAAGAAATATTGATGCAGACGGCGAATATTATCTGCCTCAGGTGCAGCCGGGGGATACCCTGATTGATGCCCAGGCAAAGTTGATGGAGGAAAATCGCCGCTAAGAGCTATTTTTATCACTTGTGAAAAGCCCAGCTGACCTGGGTGCGTGTGTCCAGGGCAGCCGGGCATGTTGATTTGAAAATGCAGGTGGAAAGTGGTACACTGACTAAAAGCGAGTTTTATTTGTGTTGGGTGATTGACGATGATTTATTGTGTTGAAGATGATGACAGCATCAGGGAGCTGATGCTGTATACCCTGAAGGCGTCAGGTTTTGAGGGCCGGGGCTTTTCGGATGCCGGGGAACTGTGGCAGGCACTGGAGGCGGCAAAGGCCGGCAGGGATGCCATGCCCCGGCTGGTGATGCTGGATATTATGCTGCCCGGGGAGGACGGCATATCCATCCTGCAAAAGCTCCGGGCGGATAGCGTAACGGCTGATGTGCCGGTGATTATGGCCACGGCCAAGGGCACGGAGTACGACAAGGTCAAGGGGCTGGATTTGGGGGCGGATGATTACCTGGCCAAGCCTTTTGGCATGATGGAGATGATTTCCCGCATCAAGGCGGTGCTGCGCCGCAGCGAGCCCAAGGAAGCGGAGCATACCCTGCTCTTTGGGGGCGTGGTGATTGACCTCTTGCAGCATACTGTGACTATTGACGGCAAGCCGGTGGAGATGCCACTGAAGGAGTTCGAGCTCTTGAAGCTGTTTATGGAAAATCCCGGCATGGCTTTCAGCCGGGACAAGCTCTTGAGCCGTATCTGGGATACTGACTACATGGGGGAGAGCCGCACGGTGGATGTGCATATCAGCAGCCTGCGCACCAGGCTGGGGGCATGGGGCAGTGCCATCAAGACAGTGCGCAGCGTAGGCTACCGGCTGGAGGTTCCCCATGCATAGGTATCTGGGCATTGTAGGCGGTGCATTGGTGGCCTTTCTTCTTGCCACGGGGCTGATTATGGGCACCACCTTTACTTATTTTGCCGATATCCAGCGGCAGCAGCTGAAGACGGAGACCGAGATGGCGGCCCTGGCAGTGGATGAGCTGAAGACGGCATACCTTGCGCAGCTGCCGGAGGAAAATTACCGGGTGACCTGGATTTCTTCGGATGGGCAGGTGCTGTATGACAGCGACATGGCTGCCAGCCAGATGGAAAATCATTTGGAGCGTGAGGAAGTTCAGATAGCCATGCGGAAGGGCTATGGGGAGAGCCAGCGGTATTCGGGCACCATGACTGTCAAGATGCTCTACTCGGCACAGCGGCTGGCAGATGGTTCCGTCCTGCGCCTCAGCATGCCTCAGCAGACTATCTTCATGGTCATCTGGGATATGGCGCCGCCTATCGGGTTTATCCTGCTGGTGGTTATCGGCGTTTCTGTGGCGCTGGCGGCCCGGGAGACCAAGAAGGCCAATCAGGAGGAAACCGAGGCCATGCGCCGGGAGTTTACGGCCAACGTGTCCCATGAATTGAAGACGCCCCTCCACTCCATTTCCGGCTTTGCGGAGCTTTTGAAGAACGGCATGGTGATGGAGCAGGATACGGGCTATTTTGCGGAAAAAATCTACAACGAGGCCCAGCGGATGATTAAGCTGGTGCAGGACATCATCATCCTGTCCCGGCTGGACGAGGGGCAGGAGAATACCACCAAGTCAGCGGTGAACCTCTACCAGCTGGCTGAGGGGGTGATTGCCAACCTGGAGCCGATGGCGGACAAGAACGGGATTACCATTGAGCTCATCGGTCAGCAGGTGGTGATGGAGGGGATTCCCCATCTCCTGAACAGCATGCTGTTCAATATCTGCGAGAATGCCATCAAGTATAACAAGCCTGAGGGCAGCGTGCTGGTGGAGGTTAGCGAGATATCCGGCCATCCCCGCATTACAGTCCGGGACAGTGGCATCGGCATCCCTATGCGGGACAGGAACAGGATATTTGAAAGGTTTTACCGGGTGGACAAGAGCCACTCCAAGGAGGTAGGGGGCACCGGGCTGGGCCTAAGCATCGTGAAGCATGCCGCCAGGCTTCATAATGCCAAGCTGGAAGTGGACAGCATTGTAGGGGAAGGCACCCTGATTACAGTAAAATTTTAGGCAGCTGGCGTTTTTGGGCGGGCGTTTTGCAGGCAGAAGCAGGATTTTTTCCTAACTTCTGCTTTTTTTTGCAAAAAAAAAAGGGTTTTTCGCATAAGTGGCGAATATGTGATATATGAAGATATGAAAGATGTTAGTGCAGATGATTGCTTGTGGGCGAAGGCTTGGTGTGAGATAGTTACATAGCAGATGGCACGAAAGAAAGGGGATTAATTAGTATGGCAACCCAGGATGAGCAGAAGTTTTTGGTGGATGAGATTGCTTCTTCGGTGAAGCAGCTGTATAAAGATGTGGAGGAACTGGCGAAGAAGTCCAATGAATTTGCCAGTGCCGGCGAGGCTTCCGTGGCACAGGCAAAGCTTTTGAAGGAGAAGAACACCGAGACACTGAAGGCAATCAGTATCATTACAGATATTGCCGAGGAGACCAACCTTCTCAGCCTGAACGCATCCATCGAGGCTGCCCGTGCCGGTGAGCAGGGCAGGGGCTTTGCTGTAGTAGCGGAGGAAGTAAGGAAGCTGGCGGAGCAGTCCCGGGCGGCTACTGAGAGCATCAAGAAGACTTTGAACGAGATGAATAAGGCCGTAAATGATATTGCCCAGTCCATCAATACCATTGACGTGATCGGCCAGCAGCAGGCGCAGGGAGCACGGGAGATTGCCGGCAACCTGGGCAAGGTAACTTCTGCGGCAGAGGACCTCAGAAAGCTGATGTAATCGTCTTACCTTGTGGCAGCTGATTATAGGCGGCATCAATTTGTTTTGGATATCCTGCAGTGTAGCGATGTTTTACTGATAGGCGCCATGCTCGCCCGGTGCAAGCCGTGGCCATTGACGGTGCAGCATTTTAGATTTTCCTCGCTGCAGGATATTTTATACCTGGTATCCTCCCTTTGCGGACGGGCTGTCCGTGAGGCGGAGGGGATTTTTGTGCAAAAAATTTGATAAAAGTGTTGACAAATGACAGTGATTCCTATATAATCTTTTCTTGTGAGTGAGATTTGCTCACGAGATGCACAGCTTTATAGTTTCAGGGGCGCTTAGCTCAGCTGGGAGAGCGTCTGCCTTACAAGCAGAATGTCAGCGGTTCGATCCCGTTAGCGCCCACCAAAAATTCCGCAGGATTTCCTGCGTTAACATTGGCCCGGTAGTTTAGTTGGTTAGAATGCCGCCCTGTCACGGCGGAGGTCAGGGGTTCAAGTCCCCTTCGGGTCGCCATTATGCCTCGGTAGCTCAGTTGGTAGAGCAGGGGACTGAAAATCCCC
>JALFXV010000096.1 GCA_022786545.1 Selenomonadaceae bacterium | reverse complement strand
GTTAGAATGCCGCCCTGTCACGGCGGAGGTCAGGGGTTCAAGTCCCCTTCGGGTCGCCATTATGCCTCGGTAGCTCAGTTGGTAGAGCAGGGGACTGAAAATCCCCGTGTCAGTGGTTCGATTCCGCTCTGAGGCACCATTTACACGCTGGTGTAGCTCAATTGGTAGAGCAGCTGACTTGTAATCAGCAGGTTGGGGGTTCAATTCCTCTCGCCAGCTCCATTGATTACCTGCGGGTGTAGCTCAATGGTAGAGCCCCAGCCTTCCAAGCTGGTCACGTGGGTTCGATTCCCATCACCCGCTCCAGTGAATTGCTGCCGGGGTGGCGGAACTGGCAGACGCACGGGACTTAAAATCCCGCGGTTGGAGACAACCGTACCGGTTCGATTCCGGTCCTCGGCACCAGCAAAAAAAAGTTGGTACTAAAATAAAAAAACGCTTGACAACACTTCAAAAGAGTGTTATAATAAATATGTAACATGCGGTCGTGGCGAAATTGGCAGACGCGCTAGCTTCAGGCGCTAGTGATAGCAATATCATGGAGGTTCAAGTCCTCTCGACCGCACCATTTTTATTTCTAAAACATTATATGCGGTTGTGGCGGAATTGGCAGACGCGCTACTTTGAGGGGGTAGTGATCTCAGGTCGTATGGGTTCAAGTCCCATCAACCGCACCATATTGTTTCTCAGGTATCCGGGCTTCAAGGCTCGGTTTTTTAGTGCCTTTTTTTATTTTTTTCAGATATTTGTGTTATCATTCATATGTGTGTCTTTCTGCCAAAGTTCATTGGCGGGGGCACGTATTTGGATTAAGAGGTGAGGCTATGGGATTTATTGTTACTTGTGCGATATTTGTGTTTTTTCTTACTATCACTATATATTTTCTGGTGCGCAGTTTTTTGGGCAGTCAGGGAAAATTTATCTCCAGGATGTGCCTGCTCCTGAATGTGCTGTCCATTACAGGCATCGGGATTGGCCTGAAGCCGGAGAATGCCGGTGATATGACCACGGCCATGATACAGCTGATTACGGCCTGGCTCATGACCCAGATATTTCTGGCTGCCTTTCTTATTCTGCTGGCAGGTGGCAGGCTGATTCTGAGTTTCTGTGGTAAATCCGGCATGTCGCGGAGCTTTGCCGGTTCCAGGCATGGCAGGTCCGTGTTTGTGATGATGGCGGCGCTGGCCTTGGGGCTTAGCCTGTACGGCTGTTTTTGGGGCAGGCAGGCTTTGCATACGGTGGAATACACAGTGCCGGTAGAGGGGCTGGGAGAGGGTCTGGAGGGCTATCGGATAGCCCAGCTGACCGATGTGCATCTGGGAGGCTTTTACAGCCTGGATGACTTCCAGCAGCTGCTGGAAAAAGCAGCTGCGGCCCAGCCGGATGTCCTGGTGCTGACAGGTGATGTTTTTGATGATGCCCGTATGACCATGCAGGCGGCAAAGCTGCTAGACAGCTATAGTGACAGGTTTCCCCAGGGAATTTATTATTGCCGGGGCAACCATGAGCATTTTCGCGGCATTCCCCTTCTTGAAATCGCTTTGGCGGATAAAAATATTCACAATCTGGTGAATGACAATGCCCTGGTGCTGGAAGACAGTCGTCCTCTTTATATAGCTGGGGTGGATTACCCGATGCAGCGTGAGCAGTTTGGCTATCTGGCAGACGCCTATACCAAGAAGGCCATGACCGGCGTGCCTGATAATGCCGTCAAGGTTTTGCTGGCGCATCACCCTGGTTTTGTAAAAAATGCTGCCGGATATGATACTGAGCTGGTGCTGAGCGGCCATACTCACGGTGGTCAGCTGGGGATTAATGATATATCTCTGGCGCCTCCCTTGTTCGAGTACATGCGGGGCTGGTACAGCCAGGGGGATACCCGCTTGTACGTGCATCCGGGCAACGGCAGCTGGTTTCCCTTCCGCCTGGGCTGCCAGCCGGAGATTGCCGTGTTTACGCTGTGTAGGAGGTAGGTTGGCAATAGCGTAAAATATAGCGTCGTTTGTATATTGGATTTTATATGTAAATTAAAAGCAGCAGGTGCGTTTGACAGAAATGTACCTGCTGTTTTTTAATATCTAACATTTTTCCGTATAGATGTAACGAGAGCGGGTGGAAGGGAAAGTAAAAATAATATACAATTCTAGTCAGAAAAAGGGAAAGCAAGAAGGAAAAGAGCAATAAAGTAATATACAATAATAGTATCTTACTGTTTTAAAGGCAAAGGAGATATTTTATGGCAATTCAGTTTGACAATTTGCACAAACAATTTCATCTCTGCAATGATAACGTAAGTTACATTTTTAAGGTTTTGCGCAATGGCCATCTGGGGCAGCTCTATTTTGGCAGCCGCCTGCCATTGGACAGGGATTACAGTTATTTGCAGGATTTAGCGCATTATCGCCCTATGTCAGCCCAGGCTTATGAGGGGGAGTATACATTTTCATTGGAGCAGATTAAGCAGGAGTATCCTTCCTATGGCACCACTGATTTTCGCGAAGGTGCGGTGGAGGTGGCACAGCAGGATGGCAGCAGGCTGAGCGATTTCTGTTATGTATCTCACGAGATTGTGTCCGGCAAGCCTGCCCTGTCCGGCCTGCCTGCCACCTATGCGGAGCAGCCTGAGGAAGCGGAAACCCTGCTGATAACCTTGCAGGATGCCAGGAATGGCATGGAGCTGGTGTTGTCCTACACGATTTTTGCAGAGGAGGCCGCTATCGCCAGAAGTGCCTGGTTCCGCAACAACGGCTCACAGGTGGTCAGGCTGAACCGGGCCATGAGCCTCAGCCTGGATATGCCGGATGCAGATTTTGATATGGTGCAGTTCTCAGGCTGGTGGAGCAGGGAACGCCATAAGCTGGTTTCCCACCTGCGCCCTGGTATTCAGTCTGTGGGCAGCCTGCGGGGCCAGTCAAGTCATACCCACAATCCTTTCCTGATTTTGAAGCGGCCTAACGCAGATGAAAATCAGGGGGAGGCAATCGGCTTTTCCCTGGTGTACAGCGGCAATTTCCTGGCACAGGTGGAGGTTGATACCTTCAATACAGCCCGCATCATGCTGGGGATACATCCTCAGGGCTTTAGCTGGCAGCTGAAGCCGGGGGAGGAGTTCCAGACGCCGGAGGCGGTGCTGGTTTATTCCTGCCAGGGTATGAACGGCATGAGCCAGACCTTTCACAGCCTGTACCGCAGCCGTCTGGCCAGGGGGGCATGGCGTGACAGGGTTTGCCCGATTCTGATTAACAATTGGGAAGCCACCTATTTTGATTTTGATGAGGACAAGCTGGTCAGGATTGCTTCCAAGGCAAAGGAGGCAGGTGTGGAGCTGTTTGTGCTGGATGATGGCTGGTTCTCCACCCGCAGGGACGATTACCACGGCCTGGGGGATTGGTGGCCTACGGAGGGCTTGCTGCCCAACGGCATCAAGGGACTGGCGGAGCGCATCAATGGCATGGGCATGAGGTTCGGCCTCTGGGTGGAGCTGGAAATGGTCAACAAGGATACGGAGCTGTACCGGCAGCATCCTGACTGGATTATTCATGTCGAGGGGCGCAAGAGCTCCCACGGGCGCAATCAGTATGTGCTGGATTTCTCCCGGCCGGAGGTGGTGGATTATATCCATGATGCCATCTACAAGGTTTTGAAGGATGCCAATATTGATTATATCAAGTGGGATATGAACCGCAGTATTACGGAGTGCGGTTCTGCCGGGTGGCCTGCTGAGCAGCAGGGGGAGATTTTCCATCGCTATATCCTGGGGGTATATGACCTCTATGAGCGTCTGACCAGTGAGTTTCCGCACATTCTCTTTGAGTCCTGTGCATCAGGCGGCGGACGCTTTGATCCGGGCATGTTCTACTATGCCCCGCAGGCATGGACCAGCGATGATACCGATGGCGGTGAGCGCATCTATATCCAGTACGGCACCAGCTATGGCTATCCTCTGTCCTTTATGGGCTCTCACGTTTCCATTACGCCAAATCATCAGGTATTCCGGGAGACCAGCCTGAAGCTGCGGGGGGATGTAGCTTACTTTGGCACCTTCGGCTATGAGCTGGATTTGGGCAGGCTGCCGGAGGAGGAGTTCCAGCAGGTCAAGGAGCAGATTAAGTTCATGAAGCAGTATCGGGAGCTGATTCAGTTCGGTACCTTTTACCGGCTTCTCGATCCCTTTGCCGGCAATGAGGCGGCCTGGATGGTGGTATCCCCTGACAGGAAGCAGGCTCTTGTGGGATATTACCGCCTGATGGCAAAGACCTGTACGCCATTTACCCTGACCAGGCTGCAGGGGCTTTTGCCGGAGGCTGAGTATGAGGTTCTGGTGGAGGGCAGGCAGGCCATGGGCAGCTTTACCGGCAGTGAGCTGATGGCAGCCGGCCTTGTGACCACTGATGAGTCCTGCGGTGAGCAGAAGACAGCGGAAAAGGTGGCCTGTGGCGATTTCTATTCCCGCCTGTTTGTACTCCAAGCAAAATAATTCGGTAGGCTGACCTTGGGCTATTTGTTGTTTACCAGGTAGAGGCTGTATTTGTTTTCCCGGCACAGGCGGCGGTAGGCGGAGGGGCTCATGCCCTTCTGCCGCTGGAAGGCCCGTGTGTAGGAATCGGTCTTGGCATAGCCGCAGGAGTAGGCGATGGTTTCAATGGAAAGGGCGGATGATTCCAGCAGATGGCCGGACTTGTTGATGCGGCACTGCTGAATGTATTCATGCGGTGACATGCCGATTTTTTCCTTGAAAAGGGTGGTCATGTAGCTGCGGTTCAGCCGCAGGTAGTCTGCCAGATTCTGAACCGTAAAGGGTTCGGACAGGTGGCTGCGGATGTAGGCGAGGCCGCTGGCAACATAGTCATCCGCCCTGGCAGAGGGCAGGGTATCCTTTTGGGCTTCGGCCAGAATGGCGAGAAATTCATTCAGCTGTGCCATGCGGCGGAAGCTGTTGGCAAGCTGGACATCCTGAAATTCCAGCATCCTGTCAATGCACTGTTCCAGTGCGTGTCCCTGCTCCGGGGTGCAGGAAAATATCGGCTCCTCCTGGCTGAGCCCCAGGGCTTCAATGATGCTGCGGGCCTCACTGCCGCTGAAGGCTACCCAGATGTAGCTCCAGGGCTCGCTGGCATCGCTTTCGTAGCGGTTGACGAAGCCCGGCTCGATGAGGAAGCCCTGCCCCTGATGCAGCCTGTAGGTCCGGGAGTCCCCGTGATAGCTCTGGAAAACTCCCTTGCCTGATAGGATGTAATGGATAAGGTAATAAGGGCGCATGGCAGGGCCGTAATAATGGCCGGGATAGGTATGGGATTTGCCGAAGGTGGTGATGGATAAGCCTGCGCTGTGGGCAGTCAGCACAATGCCTTGTGCGTCTTCCATAAAAAACAGCTCCCTTCCTGGAGTTTATGATTTTTGCTAAAAGTATTGGATTTTCCTGTCAAGCTTCAGCTTGCTCTGTATATTACATAATGACTTTCTACTGATAATTGTATATCAAGATGTAACGGCTGACAATATGCTCAGTGTATTGAGCGTGTTTAAATATATGTGTGTAGTTTTGCATGTTTTAATATTTTAATATTTTAAGGAGTGATGGGTATGTATATTTCTGATTTGCTGACGGCTGACTGCATTGAGCTGGCTGCCGATGTAAAGACCAAGGATGAGGTGATTGCCAGACTGGCGGAGCTGCTGGAGAAAAACGGCATTGTAACTGATAAGGCTCTTTTTAGTGAGGCTGTAATGGCCAGGGAGGCTCTGGGTTCTACCGGTATTTCCGCAGGTATTGCCATTCCTCATGCCAAGAGCGAGGCAGTGGCCAGGCCGGGCCTCAGCGTGATTACGGTACCTGATGGTGTGGATTTTCAGGCCCGTGACGGCAAGCCGAGCAAGATTTTTTTCATGATTGCCGCACCGAAGGATGCCAATGACCTGCATATCGAAATGCTGGGGCATATCTCGCTGATTCTCATTGATGCCGCCAACCGCGAGAAGCTGCTGCAGGCAGAGTCGGCAGACAGGTTCCTGTCCTATCTGGACAGGATGGAAGCCAAAAAATTCGTGGGGGTTGACTGAGGGGAGCCAGCTGCCCGGCTACAGGTGTAAGTGATTATAGTTTGTTAATATGGGGGTAAAGGTAATGGATAATGGTATTTCGTTTAAAGAAAAATTGTCATTTGGCATAGGTGCTTATGGTAAGGATCTGGTTTATGGTATTGTAGCCACCTTTGTCATGGTTTACTACACTGATGTGGTGCAGGTTTCACCTGCTTTTGTCGGTGGTTTGTTCCTGGTAGCCCGTATCTGGGATGCGATTAATGATCCGATGATGGGCTTGATTGTAGATAATACCCATACAAAGTACGGTAAGTTTCGTCCGTGGATTTTGGCAGGTACGATTATCAACTCCGTTGTGCTGGCACTGCTGTTCCTGAATCCGGCTGATTTCCTGCAGGGAACGCTGGTATATGTATGGTGCGCTGTCACCTACATCCTCTGGGGCATGACCTATACCCTGATGGATGTGCCTTACTGGTCCATGATTCCTTCCTTCTCCAGTGATTCCAAGGTGCGTGACACCATGTCCGTGATTCCGCGTCTCTTTGCCATGTTCGGCGGTTCTACCATTACTACCTTCGGCCTGATGATTATCGCTTTTCTGGGCGTCAACATGGGAGGAACAGTTTCTGACGGCTATTTCCGTTTTGCCCTGCTGATTGCTGTAGTATTTAATGTCTGCGAGGTTATCTGCTTCCTGTTCACCCGTGAGCATGTTGTTACGGAAAGCCAGGAGCGTATCAAGCCGGCTGATGCCCTGAGGATTATCAAGGAAAATGATCAGCTGCTGGTAATTATTGGACTGACTGTCATGAAGGAGTTTGGTATTTACCTGTTCCTGGGCATGAATATCTACTATTATCGCTATGTGGTGCTGGATGAAAGCTGGTTTGCCCTGTTCGGTGCGATTTCCTTTGCTTCCCAGCTGGTGGCCTTTTCCGCCTTTTCCAAGCTGGTGGAGATGATTTCCCGCAAGTCCACTTATCTTTTGTCTCTTGCCCTGCTGATTTCCGGCCTCCTGGGAATGTTCTTCTTTGCCGGTGCTCCTGGCTCCAGCACGGTGGTTTTCGGTATTTGTGCTGCCCTGTTCAGCATGGGTAATGCCCTGATTTGCGTATCCGGTACTGTTATGCTGGCTGATGCCTGTGATTATGGCGAGTTTAAGACTGGCAAGCGTACCGAGGCTATTGTGTTCTCGGCCCAGACACTGTCCGTAAAGTTCGGTTCTGCTATGTCCGGTGCCCTGGGCGGTCTGCTGCTGCAGTTTGTGGGCTATGTGCCGAATATTGCTCAGACTGAGCAGACTATTATGGGACTGAAGCTTTTGATGTTTGTCCTTTCCGCGATTATTTTTGCCACTATGATGTTTATCTATGTAAAATGCTATAAGCTGAATGGCGATTTCTACAAGGATATGCTCAGCATGCTGGAAATTACCAGGGAGCAGAAAAAGCTGGAGCAGGCGCAAGCCTAAAAACATGCAGGCTGCGCATCTTATCTGAAGCTTTGACGGATATGGTGCGCAGCTTGTGCTACAATCTGTATAGTTGCTTAGAAAAGAGGGGTATATAAATGAACAAAAACGGCTTTGATGCAGGCAGGCTGGCCAATCCGCTGTATTTTGAGGAAAATGTATTGGCTCCGCATAGTGATCATGAGTATTATGCCAGCATGGGGGAATTGAGCGAGGGGGTAACTTCCTTCAGGCGGACGCTGAACGGCCTGTGGCACATTCATGTGGCGAGGAATGTAGCAGAGCGCATTGATGGCTTTGAGGCAAGGGATTATGACTGCCACAGCTGGCCTACCATCCGGGTGCCTGCCCATATTCAGCTGGAGGGCTATGGTGAGCCTCATTATACCAATACAACCTATCCCTGGGATGGCCATGAGGTGATTGTACCCGGGGAAATTCCTGAGGGGAACAATCCTGTGGCTTCCTATGTGAAATATTTTCTCCTGCCTGAAAACTGGGATAATGCCTTTATTTCCTTTCAGGGGAGTGAGTCTGCTATTGCAGTCTGGCTGAATGGCAGCTTCGTGGGCTACAGCGAGGACAGCTTTACGCCTGCTGATTTTGATTTGACGCCTTATGTAATTGATGGTGAAAACAAGCTGGCGGTGCAGGTATTCCGCTATTCCAGCGGCAGCTGGCTGGAGGACCAGGATTTCTGGCGTTTCAGCGGCCTGTTCCGGGAGGTGTATTTGTATACCAAGCCTGCTATCCATGTGGAGGATATTTTTGTACATGCTTGTCCGACAGAGGATTATCAGTCTGGCCGCCTGAGCTTTGAGGTGCGTTGGAACAGCACAGCCGCTAAAAGGCTGCTGGTGAAGCTGTTTGATGCAGAGGGAAAACAGCTTCTGGATGAGGTGCAGGAGCTGGCCGATACAAGTGAAAGCAGCTTTGCGGCAGAGCTGTCTGAGGTAAGGCTGTGGAGTGCCGAGGAGCCGAACCTTTACAGGCTGCTGCTGGTGGCAGAGGATGCAGAGGGAAGGGTGCAGGAGGTTATTCCTCAGTATGTGGGCTTCCGTCAGTTCAGGCTGGAGGGCAATATCATGAAGCTCAATGGCAGGCGGATTGTCTTTAAGGGAACTAACCGCCATGAGTTTGACTGCTATAGCGGCAGAGCCTGTGACCTGAAGCTGATTGAGCAGGATATTATCACCATGAAGCAGAACAATATTAATGCCCTGCGCTGTTCCCATTATCCAAACAGCAGCCGTATCTATGAGCTGTGCGATATTTATGGACTGTATGTGATTGACGAAACCAACCTGGAAACCCACGGCACCTGGATGCGCAATGGCGGTGATTTCCCTGATAAAAATACCCTGCCTGACAGCAATCCGAGATGGCAGGAGGCAGTGCTGCAAAGGGCGAGGAATATGCTGGAACGGGACAAGAATCATCCATCCATCCTCATCTGGTCCTGCGGCAATGAATCCTTCGGGGGCAAGACGATTTTTGCGATGCACGAGTATTTCAGGCAGGCAGATCCTTCACGGCTGGTACATTATGAGGGGCTGTTCCATGACAGGCGTTATAATGGTTCCAGCGATATGGAGAGCCAGATGTATACCAAGGCAGCGGATATCAGGGCATTTTTGCAGGAGCATAGGGATAAGCCTTTTATTTGCTGCGAATATACTCATTCCATGGGCAATTCCAACGGCGGCATGCACAAGTATACTGAGCTGGCAGATGAGGAGGAGCTTTATCAGGGCGGCTTTATCTGGGATTATGTGGACCAGGCCATCAGTGCCCGTGACTGCCGTGGCAGGGAGGCATTTCTGTACGGTGGTGATTTTGGGGACAGGCCTAGTGATTATAACTTCAGCGGCAACGGCATTGTCTTTGCAGACCGCCGGGTTACGCCGAAAATGCAGGAGGTCAAGTTTAATTATCAGAATTTTGACCTGCTGCCTGATGAAAGCGGCGTAAAAATCGTCAACAAGAGCCTGTTCACTGATGCAGGTAAGTATGCTTTGGTGGTTTCCCTGCTGAAAGACGGCGTAAAGGTATGGGAGAATGTCCTGCAGGCGGAGGCAGCTCCTGGCAGTGAGGCCTTTGTAGATGTGAAATGGCCGTCCTACGGGCCGGGTGAGTATGTGTACACTGCCTCGCTGGTGCTGAAGCAGGCCGAAAGCTGGGCGGCGGCAGGTCATGAGGTGGCCTTCGGGCAGCAGGCTGTATGCAGGGAAGCTGCCGGCGGCATGAAGGACTGGCTGGCAAAGCTGCCAGGGATGGATACAAGCCTGCCACTGGCTACTGGCAGCCAGCTGAGGATATGCCGCTCCGACATCAATATCGGCGTGTATGGAGAGGGGTTCAGTGCCATGTTCTCCAGTGCGGCCGGGACGCTGGTTTCCTACAAGTATAACGGTGTTGAAATGATTGAGGAACAGCCTCAGCTGAATTTCTGGCGGGCGCCGGTGGATAATGACCGGGGCAGCAGCCGCCATATTGATTGTGCGCTCTGGAAGCTGGCCAGCATGTATCGCAGGCTGAAAAGGATTCAGTTCCTGGAGGAGGGTGTCTGGTACACTGTAGACAAATATTTCGGTGAGAAGGGCATCCGTGAGTATACAGCTGACAGCTTCCGGATACGTTTTACCTACTGTGTGCTTGACCGGCCTGAGGTCATGATTGTGGTGGAGTACAGTGTGGGGGCTGATGGCTCGGTACGGGTTGAGATGAGCTATGACAAGGTCGAGAGTATGCCGGAGCTGCCTGATTTTGGCATGGTCTTTACCCTGCCGGTGGTATATGACGGTATTGAGTATTATGGCCTGGGCGGCTGTGACAATTATTGGGACAGGCAGCAGGGGGCCAGGCTGGGGATTTTCTCCAGCAGGGCAGCTGAGGAATTTGTGCCTTATCTGCGGCCACAGGAATGTGGCAATCACTGCGGCGTGCGCTGGTTCAGGGTTACTGACAGGCGTGGCAGGGGGCTGGAGCTTTTTGGCGATGTGCCTTTTGAGGCATCTGCCCTGCCGTATAATGCCCATGAGCTGGAAAATGCCCGTCATCCATACGATTTGCCGCAGGCACATCACACCTACCTGCGTGCTTCAGCCGGTCAGTCCGGCGTGGGGGGCGATGATACCTGGGGTGCGCCTGTGCTGGATGAGTATACTGTTAAAAATGAAAGCAGGCGGTTTGTGTTCTGCTTCCGGGGCATCTGATGCCTTGTCCCTGGCGTTAGCGGCACAGTGCGATACATGAGAGTTCAGCAGTAGATAATTTTGTAGATTCATTGTGTTGGCAGCATAGTGCGGTACATGATAGATGAGGAGAGGTTAGAGATGAACAGCAAGGATTTAGTCGGGAAAATTGCAGAGGGCAGCTTTGACGAGGCATTGGCAAATATGTACGGCAGAGAGGCTCTGACTGCTCAGAGGGAGCGTTACAGCAAGGCACTGGAGCGTTTTGAGGAGCTGTATCCGGGCAGTGAGGAGGTGCGGATTTTCTCCGCACCGGGGCGCACCGAGGTATGCGGCAACCACACTGACCATCAGCGGGGACGCGTGCTGGCTGCGGCTATTAATTTGGATGCTGTTGCCATAGTCGGCTTTCATGAGGAGGGGGTTATCCGCCTGCAGTCCGAGGGGTACCAGGCAGAGCTGATTGACCTGAAGGCTTTGCAGGCAGATGAGGCGGAGCATGGTACGACAGCGGCCCTGATTCGCGGCATGGCTGCTCAGTTTGCAGAGCTGGGCTGCAACATCGGCGGCTTTAATGCCTATGTGACCTCTGATGTGCTGGGTGGCAGCGGCCTGTCCTCCTCGGCGGCCTTTGAGGTGCTGGTGGGGACTATTCTGGATGAGTATTATAATGATGGCAGGGCAGGTGCTGTGGAAATTGCCAAGATGGGGCAGCTGGCTGAGAATCATTACTTTGGCAAGAAGTGCGGACTGATGGATCAGATGGTTTCCTCTGTGGGCGGCTTCGTATTTATTGACTTTGCAGATACCCTGAAGCCTGTTATTGAAAAGCATACATGTGATTTTGCTGCCGCCGGTATCAGCCTGTGCATTACTGATACCAAGGGGAGCCATGCTGACCTTACCCCGGATTATGTGGCAGTGCCAAGCGAGATGAAGGCAGTGGCTGCCTGCTTTGGCAAGGAAGTGCTGCGGGAGGTGCCTGAGCAGGAATTTTTCGCGGCTATCGGCAGCCTGAGAGGCAAGGTCAGCGACAGGGCCATTCTCCGTGCTGCGCATTTTTATGGCGATGATGCCAGGGTAGCAAAGGAGGTAGAGGCCCTGGATGCTGCTGATTTCCAGCGGTTCTTTGACCTGGTGAAGGAATCCGGCAATTCCTCTGCAAGATGGCTGCAGAATGTGTACTCCATCAAGAAGCCGGAGGAGCAGGGGGTAAGCCTTGGCCTGATGGTCAGTGAGAAGGTGCTGGCAGGACGTGGCGCATACCGCGTGCATGGCGGCGGCTTTGCCGGTACGATTCAGGCCTTTGTGCCGGATGAGCTGGTGGCAGAATATGCGGCGGCGATGGAGTCCTTGTTTGGAGAGGGCTGCTGCTACCGTTTGAAAATCCGTCCTGTGGGCGGCGTAAGGGTGATGTGAGGTGCAGGCTATGAACCACGAGATTAACAGATTATTGAATTTTGCCCAGCAGCAGGGACTGCTTGACCAGGCTGATAGGGTTTATGGGGCAAATCTTTTGCTGGCAGCCCTGCAGCTGGAGGAGTTTAGTCCGGAGGAGATAGATGAGAGGCTGGAGGTGCCGGATGAGATCCTGGGCAGGATGCTGGATTATGCTGCGGAGCAGGGAATCATTGAGGATACTGCCAACCAGCGTGATTTGTTTGATACGCTGCTGATGAACTGCGTGATGCCGCGGCCTTCGGAGGTAATCAGGGCTTTCAGGGCAGATTATGACCGGTCTCCTGAGCTGGCTACGGATAACTATTATAAGCTGAGTATTGCTTCTAACTATATAAGAAAGGCGCGTATTGACAAAAATGTTATCTGGCAGACGGCTACCGAGTATGGCGATCTGGATATTACGATTAATCTTTCCAAGCCGGAAAAGGATCCCCGTGATATTGCCAAGGCAAAGCTGGTGAAGTCCTCCAGCTATCCTAAGTGCCTGTTGTGCAGGGAGAATGAGGGCTTTGCCGGTCATGCCAGTCACCCTGCCCGCCAGACACACCGCCTGATACCCTTGAATTTTGGCGGCAGGGAGTGGTTTTTGCAGTATTCCCCGTATACCTACTATAATGAGCATTGCATTATTCTGAACGGCGAGCATGTGCCCATGAAGATTTCCCGCCGTACCTTTGAAAACCTGACGGAATTTGTTACCCTGTTTCCACATTATTTTGCCGGTTCCAATGCCGACCTGCCAATTGTAGGCGGTTCTATTCTGTCTCACGACCATTATCAGGGGGGGCACTATACCTTTGCCATGGCTAAGGCACCGGTGGAAAAGAGCTATGTATTTGAGGCTTATCCTGAGGTGGAGGCAGGCAGGGTACGCTGGCCGATGAGTGCTCTCCGGCTGACCTCTGAAAATCGTCAGCAGCTGATTGAGCTGGCAGAGCATATTCTGATGGTATGGCGTGGCTACAGCGATGATGGGGCAGGAGTTCTGGCCTTTTCCGGGCAGGAGCCTCACAATACCATTACCCCGATTTGCCGGCGCCAGGGCCGGGCTTATCAGCTGGATCTGGTGCTCAGAAACAATCGCACCGATGCAGAAAATCCTCTGGGGATTTTCCATCCTCATGCCAATGTCCATCATATCAAGAAGGAAAATATCGGCCTGATTGAGGTAATGGGACTGGCGGTACTGCCGCCGAGGCTGAAGGGCAACATGGAAAAAATCCGGGAGGCTCTGCTGGCTGGCAGGGAAAGCATTGCTGATGATGAAGCCTTGGCTGTACATGCTGACTGGTACAAGGAAATCAGGGCGGCCCATCCTGAAATTAATGAGGATAATGCGGCACAGATTATCAGGGATGAAATCGGCAGGGTATTTATGCAGGTGCTTACGGATGCAGGCGTATTCAAGCGTGACGAGGCAGGGCTGGCTGCCTTTGACAGATTTGTGGCAGCTTGCAAATAAGGCGTGGGCTGTGTGGCTAACAAGGAGTGAAATAAGATTATGGCTATA
>JALFXV010000019.1 GCA_022786545.1 Selenomonadaceae bacterium | reverse complement strand
GCGCAGAAACATGGAAGCAGTGGAATGGTGTGTCCGTGGGGCAGTTGAATGGAGCACCCGTGATGCGAGAACGCTGGATAGTGTCAGGGCTGGCACATTGCCTGAAACATTGGATTTTCTGCTGTCTGATATAGAGGACTCACTGAACAACCATATTGTGATTTTGCGGGAGGTACAGTATTATCTGGAAACGCCGGAGGTAATCTCAAGGCTGAAGTACATTGCCCAGCAAATCAATAACGGCAGTATTATTGACTGCATAATTGTGATGATCGCTCCCCTGGGACGCATACCAAAGGAGCTGGAGGCCTATATAACGATTATGGAGCCTGACTATCTCAGCAAGGAAGACCTGCGTGAGAAGATAACCAGCATATGCCTTGAGAATGGCTTGAATGTTCCGGCTGATGCACTGATGTTCAGGTTGCAGATGCTTCTTGCCGGCCTGTCTGTTACAGAGGTGGAAAATATCCTGACGCTGGCTATTGCCAATGATGGTGCGCTGGATGCTTCTGATATACCGATGATTGTCAAGCAGAAACAGCAGATGATTAAGAAGTCAGGTATTCTGGAAATGGTGCAGGCAAAGGAAAAGCTGGCAGATATAGGCGGTCTGGAAAACCTGAAGGAATGGCTGGCAGATAAGAATTATATTTTCCAGAATATTGAGGATGCGGAAAACTTTGGTGTCAATATTCCCAAGGGCGTGCTGATTGCAGGTATGCCGGGGTGCGGCAAGTCACTGACGGCAAAGGCAGCAGCCAAGACCTTTGAAATGCCTCTGCTCCGCATGGACATGGGCAGGCTCATGGGCAAGTATGTGGGCGAATCGGAAGCAAATATGCGCAGGGCATTGCGACTGACAGAAGCCAGTGCGCCATGCGTCCTGTGGATTGATGAGCTGGAAAAAGCCTTTGCAGGTGTAGGCGGTGGCGGTTCAGAGGTAACTACAAGATTGTTCGGCAATTTCCTTACCTGGATGCAGGAAAAAGAAAGCCTCGCCTTTGTGGTGGCAACTGCTAACAACATTTCCAACCTGCCGCCTGAACTTTTGCGCAAGGGGCGTTTTGATGAGATATTTTATGTGGATTTGCCTAATGAAAATGAACGTGCCAAGATTTTTGAAATCCATATCCAAAAACGCCGCAGGAATGATTTGAAAAATATTGATATAGATGCTTTGGCGAAAAAGACTCAGGGGTATTGCGGTGCTGATATTGAGGGTGTTGTCCGTGATGCCGTAGAAATGGCATTTATTCAGAAGCAGGAGCATCTGACCACGGAAAATGTCCTGACTGCCATTGAAAGGACACATTCCCTCTCAGAAACCATGAAGGATAATATTGATAAAATGGCAAAGGCATACAGGGAGAAAAAATTCAAGAAGGCTTCCAAGGATTAATCAGGCAAATTATGACTGGCAGGCAGCAATATTGTTTAGGAAAGAGGCAGTATCATGATTTTAGATGGATTTGGCAAGAAAGTAATTGAAAATATATCAGGCGTAGCTAAAGATCTTTTTGAGTCTTTTACCAAGAAGCCTTCGGAGCAGACCGTGACAGACTGGCTGGGAAATGAGCTGGAAAAGCACTTGCCGGATGTGGGCGGTACTTCATTCAAGGATATAGCCACAGAAATCGGCAAGAATATTGATAAATTCGACGAAAACATGCGTGATGTGGAAGAAGCTGCTAAAAATGGTACTTCCAAGGACGTATGGCTGCGCGACCAGCTGAAGGCTTATGCCAAGGAACATGGCATGGACAAGGCAGGTGCATTTATAGATGCAGCCAGTGCTGCTTTGGCTGGCGGCAATGAGCTGGCTATGGAAGGACTGAAAAATCCCGAAATGAAGCTTCAGCTACGGGAGGATGCACTGGAAGCTGCTGATGATATTCCAGTAGGAGAAAAATACGATAAGTTTGCTGTAGGACAGGCCATTCACAAGATGGTGGACCAGGCAAATCTGGCTGGCTCTGCCGGAGCTGCACAGAATGCAGGTATTGAGCTGGTGGAACAAGCAGACATACAGCCCGTTGCCAATGGAAATTCCCTGGGTGAAGCCATGATGGAGGCTCCTAGCGGTTCTTTACTGGATAAAGGGTTGAAGACGTTGGCAGCAGGAGCCTTGAAAATTGCTGCCCATAGCAAGTGGATTCCTTTTATTACGAAAAAAACACCAATATCTGTAATTTGTGATACTGCCTGCTACGGTGTGGAGAGTGTCAAGACTGCCTGGAAGGTGTTTACTGGCAAAATGAGTGTAAAGCAGTCAGTTGAGCATATGGGGAGGGTTACCTCTGCCATGATTGGCAAGATGTGTACAGAAGGTGCCAGCAAGGCTGCATTTGCCTCTATTCCGATTGTAGGCCCGTGGGTTGGTGCTGCTGTAGGTTCTGTAATAGGAAAAACTGCCAGCGACAAGGTTGGTCAGGCAGTATATTCCGGCTTTAAGAAAATCCAGCCGGTGGCAGAGGTAGTGGCTACTGTTGCATATAAAGCAGCCAAGGCTGTGGCAGAGGTTGGTAAAAAAGTCTTTGAAACAGGCAAAAAAATCTTGAAAGGTATTTGTAGTATTTTTAGTTGATGTTTACATTAAAGAAGAGATAGGTCTATCGAATTTTTGCATTTGGGAGGTTCATGATGATAAAAAGAAATAAAGTTGTAAAATTTGCCTTGAAAATGCGTGATGATTATGAGTGCAGGGACTTGGAATCCCTGCGTGAATATTTTGATTTGGAAAAAGCGATAGCTTACTTTCAGGATGGCAGGCTGATAACGTGGATGAAGCACAGAGGCTTTTATGATATTGCAGATGAGCTGGAGGAAATGTCTGCTGAGGCAGCAGATTTTCCGCAGAAGCTGTGCAGCTTGCTGGAGGTGGAGTATACCGGCGAAGCTGTTGATGCTGAGGATATTGCCTTTTATAATGAACGGTTGAAAGAAATAAAGCAGTACACCAATGATGAAAAAATTCTTTCTAATGCTGGCTGTGTGGCTATTAATCAGGAAGAATTGGGAGAGCTCTTAGAAGAAGATGTAAAAGTTATTTATTTGCTGGATGGCGAGTATAGTATTCCGATAAAGAGGAAAAACCACAAATATATCGGTATAGGCAATGTAACTGCTAAAATTCGCAGCAAAGAGCCGGTTGATTTTGCCAAGCTGGAAATCGAATTTGAGAATATAAGCTTTGATAGTGAATATGAAAGTCTTTGTGCCATAAAAATTGGTTCTTCGCGTTATACTGATACAATAAATCATGGTATAGAATGTTTGCGGCGTCCAGAAGTATTAACGGAATTGTTTGAAAAAATTGAGGCTATTACAGGTATATTTGTTGGTAAATGTGGAATTCCATGGTATATGAGAGATGATATAGATGGTATTGAAACAGAATG
>JALFXV010000109.1 GCA_022786545.1 Selenomonadaceae bacterium | reverse complement strand
TTCATCTGCAACAGATTTTATAAGCTCCTTCAGTCTTAAATCCACACCATTAATTAATACTTTTCTACGATATTTAGGGCACCAAACAACATGGTATTTGCATGAATATACGATATTCTTATTGGATTTATATATTGTTTTGCTCATGCTTATATAATAGCAAAAAATTATATATATTTCAACAATATAATTTATCCACCTTCAATTGCTTGCACAAATTCGGTGGACGTGCCTTATATCCCCATGTCTAAAGGCAGTGGCTTTACGGCACATTTGGTAAATCACGAGATATACCCAGTCTCTTTACTGCCATGATAATCAGCAACTCCAATCCCCAACCACTAGTATGTTTTTTACAAATACTTCTTTAGCTTATACTTTTAAAATAAGATGAGCTGCCTGTTTGATAAAATCCAAATATTTATTTACTTCATCCTCAGAATAGCCCAAAACATCCTCAACCCTATACGAAGGAAGATAACACACCATGCTATGAAAACAGTCCTGTGCATCAGGTGTTTCCACATATACCTTTACTTCACCATTAGGCAGCATTTCAGAATGGGTTATTTCCGTATCATCCTCTAATGTCATGAATGGATAAATCATATCCTCACCTGCTTTCTGCTAGATTATCTACCATTATATCACATACCACAGATTTGGAAAAAGCCTGTTTTTCACCTATAAAATTTCCCTCACGCGAAAAAGGCTGCTGCCAGATGCACACACATCCTGGCAGCAGCCTCCTGCAAGCCGAAATCCTACAATATTACGCCATCACAATAATGTGATACTACAATATTACAGATTACTTATTGAAAATGTTCTTCAAGGCCTGCTTGTTCACATCGCGGTTCAGCTGAGCCAGATAAGTGGTCAGCTTGATGTTCTTAGGGCAAACCTCTACGCAGTTCTGGGAGTTGCCGCAGCCGGTGATACCGCCCTTGCCCATGAGAGCATTAAGACGCTTCTCCTTGTCGAATTTTCCCAGCGGATGCAGGTTGAACAGGTAAGCCTGTACAGTAGGGGAAGCACCGATAAAGTCGGACTGAGGGCCAACATTCGGGCAAGCCTCCAGGCAGCAGCCGCAGGTCATGCAGTGAGAAATCTCATAAGCGGTGGTAGCGGTGTAAGGATTCTGGATAGGAGCATCCTTAACTTCCCAGGTACCATCAATCTCAACCCATGCCTGTACGCGCTTCAGGCTCTCGAACATTACGGAACGATCGATGAGCAGGTCGCGGATTACAGGGAAGGTTCTGGCAGGAGCAAGGCGGATTGGCTGCTCCAGCTCATCAATCAGGGCACAGCAGGCCTGACGAGCCTTGCCGTTAATAACCATCATGCAGGCGCCGCATACCTTCTCCAGGCAGTTGCACTCCCAGGTAACAGGGGCAACACGCTTGCCATCCTTGGTTACAGGATTCTTCTGGATTTCCATAAGGGAGGCAACGACGTTCAGTGCAGGACGATATGGAATTTCAAATTCCTGAGTGTAAGGGGCACTGTTCGGGCCGTCCTGACGCTCAATAATAAAAGTAACTGTTTTCTTCTGTTCTGCCATTCTGATTTATCCTCCTCTTATTCCTTCTTCGCAACAGCATAGTTACGAGGACGAGCCTTAATCAGAGAATGCTCGAACTCCTCATAATTTACGATTGGCTCCTCGGTCTTAGGATCGTAGGTAACAACAGTGGTCTTCATGAACTTCTCGTCGTTACGAGGCATGAATACCAGCTCCTCGCCATCCATCTTACGCTTGCCGTTAGCATCCAGCTCAATCTTGGCATGAGCACCACGGGACTCATCACGGCAGCGGGCAGCCTTGGTAATAGCCATTGCATAGAGAATCATGTTGCGGAGCTGGCGAACAAACATGGCCTCCTGGTTAGCCCAGTTGCCATGGTCGGTCAGACCGATGTTATCCCAGCGCTTCAGGATTTCCTTCAGCTTAACAAGGCACTTGTCAAGGCCGATGTTGTCACGCTCGATGGATACATACTCATACATGATCTCGCCCATCTCCTGATGCAGCTTGTGAGCATTCTCAGGACCATTCATCTGACGAATCTTGTCATACTCAGCCTGAACCTCCTGACGGGCTGCTTCCAGCTCGGCATCGGTCAGAGCTGCGCCCTGCTTGCCTTCCTTGCAATACTTCATAGCCTCAGGGCCGGAAACAGTACCGGAGTAAGCAGCGGACAGCAGGGAGTTAGCACCCAGACGGTTTGCACCGTGGTACTGATGGTCGCACTCACCAGAAGCCATCAGGCCAGGAATAGTGGTGAAGTGCTTCCTGTCTACATAAATACCGCCCATAGAATAATGAACGGAAGGGAAAATCTCCATTGGAACCTTGCGAGGGTCCTTGCCTACGAACTCGGTGTAAATCTCGATGATACCGCCCAGCTTGCGCTCCAGATAATCAGCCGGAATGTGGGACAGGTCGAGATATACGCGGCGGTCGCCATCAATGCCCAGGCCCATGTGAACGCATACCTTGAAGATAGCACGGGATGCAACGTCACGAGGAACCAGGTTGCCGTATGCAGGATACATATCCTCCAGGAAGTACCAAGGCTTGCCATCACGGTATACCCATACACGGCCACCCTCACCGCGGCATGCCTCGGACATCAGACGGTTCTTGTCAGAGCCAGGGATAGCGGTTGGATGAATCTGGATGAACTCAGGGTTGCCGATAGCAGCACCCTGCTGGTAAACAGCAGATACAGCAGAACCGTTACAGATAGTGGAAGCGGTGCAGCGGCCAAATACCTGGCCAGGGCCACCGGTTGCCAGAATAACAACATCGGCAGGGAATGCCTTAATCTCCATAGAGTTCATGCTCTGGGCAACAATACCACGGCAGATGCCGTCCTTGTTCTTGATAATCTTGATGAATTCCCAGAACTCATACTTGGTTACGCCGCCCTTAACTTCCCAGCGACGAACCTGCTCATCAAGAGCATACAGCAGCTGCTGACCGGTAGTGGAACCGGCAAAGCAGGTACGCTTATTCTTCTGGCCGCCGAAGTTACGGAGGTCCAGAACGCCCTCAGGGGTACGGGTGAAAGGCACACCCATGCGGTCGAACATCTTGATGAGCTTAGGAGCAGCCTCAACCATGCCCTTTACAGCCAGCTGGTCTGCCAGGAAGTCACCGCCGTATACGGTATCATCAAAATGCTCATAAATGGAGTCATGCTCACCCTTGGTGTCCATGCAGGCATTGATACCGCCCTGGGCGCAGAGGGAGTGAGAACGCTTTACCGGGCAGTAAGAGAACAGGTCTACTTCGCCGCCAGCCTCGCAAATTTTAAGGGTAGCCATCAAGCCAGAAAGACCGCCACCAACTACTATAATCTTATTTTTAGCCACGCAGTTTCTCTCCTTATACAATATTTTTAACTACGACAAATTCTCCAAACAGGCTATGCAATCCGAAGATTACATGAAGTAAGAGAACATAAATGCCAGAGTCAAGAGGCACATCAGAGCACACAGGCCCATAGCCATCTTGTCAACAACGCACTGTGCACGAGGGCCCTTGGCAATACCCCAGGTCATGCAGAAGGTAGTAATACCGTTGCAGAAATGGAAAATGGCAGCAAACATACCGAGAGCATAGAGAACGAAGACAATCGGGTTGGACAGAACGCTCTGTACCAGCTCATAGCTGATATGAACACCGCTCAGGCCCTTGAGATAAATACGGAGATAGCCCACATGCCAGATGAGGAATGCTACCAGGTACCATGCAGTATAACGCTGCAGGGCAAACTTCAGGTTGCGGGAATAGCCATAGGCACCAGGGTTGTTCTTTGCGTCCAAAGCGATAAAAATACCATAAATTGCATGGAACAAAATTGGCACTGCATACATGCAGATTTCAATGGTCAGGAAAATTGGTGGTGGAATGAGCTCCATCATAGCCAATCCCTGATTGAACACCTCAGGGCCACCCATAGCTGAAGCATTTGTCAGCAAATGCTCAACCAGCACACCGCCCAGTAAAATCAGACCGCAGAGGGAATGCAGACGGCGAAGATAAAAAGATACGTTAATCATTCTAGACCTCCTAAATATATTCTTTCCTTTGGAAAGTAATTATAACTTACGATATGGAGCCTGACCCATCTCGTAGAAGTTATTGCCTTCAGAGTCGATTACAACGATAGCAGGGAAATCCTCAACCTCCAGAGCTGCCACAGCCTCAGGTCCCAGCTCAGGATAAGCCAGAACGGTGTAGCTCTTTACGGACTTGGAAATCAGGGCAGCAGCGCCGCCCACAGCAGCAAAGTAGGTTACACCATGCTTCTTCATGGACTCGATAACCTCAGGTGCGCGGGAGCCCTTGCCGATCATGCCCTTGATGCCCTGATCCAGCATGGTAGGAGTGTAGGCATCCATACGGCCGGAAGTGGTAGGGCCGCAGGAGCCGATAGGATTGCCAGGCTTGGCAGGCGTAGGGCCGAGATAATAAACAATCTGGTTGTTCCAGTCAATCGGCAGCTTCTCGCCACGGGCCAGGGCCTCAGTCATAGCCTTGTGGGCAGCATCACGGGCGCTATAGATGGTACCGCTAATCAGCACGCTGTCACCAGCACGCAGGGTGCGGGATACTTCCTCAGTCAAAGGTGTAGTAATGCGAATCTTTTCAGCCATTATCTTTCTTCCTCCTCTTATAATACACGCTCAGAATGGCGCATTGCATGACAGCAGATGGTCACAGCAACGGGCAGTCCGGCAATGTGGGTAGGACCCCACTCGATGTTGACAGCCAGGGCAGAAGTAGTGCCGCCCAGCTGAGGCCCGATACCGGTCTTGTTGATCATCTCGAGGAGCTCGCCCTCCAGGTTCGCATAGTCAGGATGCGCATTACGGACATTGGTAGGACGCATCAGGGCGCGCTTGGACAGGTATGCAGCCTGATCCATGGTACCTCCGATGCCTACGCCTACAACCATCGGAGGACAAGGGTTGCAGCTGGCATGCTGGATAATATCCAGAACAGCCTTCTTCACACCCTCAACACCGTCAGCAGGAACCAGCATCTTGATGCCGGACTTGTTCTCGCTGCCGAAGCCCTTCAGGGTAACCTCAATCTTCAGCTTGTCGCCATCTACAATCTTGGTGTAGATGATAGCAGGCGTATTGTTCTGAGTGTTCACACGGTTGAACAGAGGCTCAGCTACAACGGACTTACGCAAATACCCCTCAACGTAACCCTTTGCAACACCTGCATTGATGGCATCGGTCAAATTGCCGCCCTCAATGTGCAGATCCTGGCCGATCTCAAGGAAGACGATGGTCATGCCGGTATCCTGGCAGATAGGACGATCCTCTGCCCGGGCAATCTCGGAATTGCGGATGATCTGATCCAGAACATCACAGCCAACAGGAGACTCCTCGGTTTCCCTGCCCTTCTTCAATGCCTCGTATACATCCTGAGGCAAATAATAGGCAGCTTCCTTGCACATCTGCGCTACTTCAGCAGTAATCTGCTCTACATTAATTGTACGCAAAGTAAACCCTCCCTAAATATATAATAAAATCACATTCGCTACTTTATAATATCATATTTTTAAATTGCTTTCAACCTAATAACGGCAAGGGTTTTAGAGAAAATAAAGTGAACCTAATTCATCTTTTTGTATTGATTGCTCATACTTATAATCGGGAATTTGTATGATAAATCTTATGAATATTGTTCAAAACAAACCGAACCATTTTTCACGTTTTTTCCCCTTGCCCTCCTTGGCTGATTTAGCTTCCTTCCGCCTGTCCTCAAGGTGGTAGTGATAAATCTCCGGCTCTGCTCCCTCATGCAGCTCCAGCACCATAAAGGACTGGCCGCCCCCGTCCCGGGGATAGGCAAGGCTGCCGGGATTGATGAGCAGCACGCCGTCAATCTTTTCCTTAAATGCCACATGGCTGTGGCCGAAGACGGCAATATCCGCGCCGTTTTCCTCTGCGGCCTGCACCATGCCGTAGGGAGAGCCCTTGACGCCGTAGATATGGCCGTGAGTCAGGAAAATCCTGTGCCCCTCCGCCTCCACGACCTCCTCCTCCGGCACGCTGCGGTTGCCCCAGTCGCAGTTGCCTGCCACATTCACCACCTTGGCATCATATGCCATGTCCAGGTATTCGGCATCATGAATCATATCCCCTGCATGAAGCCACAAATCAATCTCCCCTGCCAGCTCCACCGCCTGGTCAATAGCCGCGGTATTGCCGTGGGTATCGCTTATCAATCCGATTTTCATCTCAAACGCACCTCAACATATCAAAAAACTGGAAAGCCGGGAAACTCCTGCAAAGAATCCCTGCTATGCCGGTATATCAGTCAGCGCCCTGCAAAATAATCCTTTAAAAGCACTGCCATCTCCCTTAGTGCCGCTCCCCGGTGGCTGATGGCCTGCTTTTCTGCCAGGCTCATCTCCGCCATGGTCACATCACCTACATAAAAGTACGGGTCATAGCCAAAGCCGTTCGCCCCTCTTGCCTGGAGGCGGATTTCTCCCCGGCAGAACCCCTTGGCTGTCAGCGTCCTGCCCTCGGCATCCATAAAGGTCAGGGCACACTGATACGCCGCCGGTGATGATTCCCTGCCCAGTGCCTGCAGCTCCTGCTGTAATTTTGCATTGTTATCTGCATCGCTGGCAGCTTCCCCGGCAAAGCGGGCGGAATACACTCCCGGAGCACCGCCCAGTGCCTCCACCTCCAGCCCCGAGTCATCAGCCAGGCAGGCCATACCGGTCTGCTTACAGTAATACTCAGCCTTAATCAGGGAATTTGCCGCAAAGGTATCCCCGTCCTCCACCGGCTCCTCGAACCTTTCATCCAGGTCAGCCAAAGACACCAGCTCCACAGGCAGTCCCTGAAAGGCATTAATCATCTCCCGCACCTTGCCCTGATTTTTCGTGGCAATCACGATTTTCAGTCTTGGCTTTTCATTTGCTGCCATCTGCACATTTTTCATTCGCGACCTACCCTCCATACCAGCACGTTGCCCAATACATCCTTCTCATAGGAAATCAATTCATCGATTCCCTTTTCCGCCAGCTCCAGCAACCTGTTCATTTCCTCACGGCTGAAAGGCCTGCCCTCGCCGGTACCCTGCACCTCCACGAACTGCCCCTCGCCGGTCATGACCACGTTCATATCCACCACCCCGGCGGAGTCCTCCTCATAACAGAGGTCAAGGAGCGGCTCCCCGGCAGGGGAAATCCCCACGCTGATAGCCGCCAAAAAATCCTTGACCGGGAAAGGCTTCTTCTCATCATAAAAGCTGTTGCATGCCTCCACCAGGGCAATAAAAGCTCCCGTAATAGAAGCAGTCCGGGTACCGCCATCTGCCTGAATCACATCGCAGTCGATGATGATAGTCCGCTCCCCCAGAGCCTTCATATCCATAACGGAGCGCAGGCTCCTGCCTATGAGCCGCTGAATTTCCTGGGTGCGTCCCGTCTGCCTGCCCCGGGCCGCCTCCCTCGGCGTCCTGGTATTGGTGGCGCTGGGCAGCAGGGAATACTCCGCTGTCAGCCAGCCCTCGCCGGTGCCCCGCAGAAAATTCGGCACCCTTTCCTCGATAGTAGCGGCGCAGATGACCTTGGTGTTGCCCATCTCAATCAGCACCGAACCAGCCGGATGCTTCTGAAAAAAACGATTTATCCGATGGCGGCGCAGCTGGTCAGCCTGCCGCCCGTCAGGGCGTCCCTCCGTCTGTGCCTTGCGCCCGTTCTTACGCTCCATAAAATTCCTCCTTGCAAAAACTTACCATTATATATGATACCACAAAAACGCAAAAAAATACTGCCAGCAACCAAAACTGACAGTAAAATTTTGCAAATAATTTTATAATCCTTGCAACAGCCAGACAGTCAGCCAAAACTACAGCTTTTAGCCCCTGCTGCCAAAACACCAACAGCCAGGCTGCCACGGCTATCCCTCTGCTGTCAGCTCAGCCAGTTGGCGGCAAACATGCCCATCAGCACCGCTCCTATGCCCAGGCTGACATTGCCCACCACGTTCAGCATAGAGGACAGCACATGCTGATTCTGCATCAGGCTGACTGTTTCCATGCTGAAAGAGGAAAAAGTGGTAAAGCCGCCCATGAAGCCCACCAGCAGAAGCAGCCTGATATGCTCCGGCACAGGCATGCTTTTGTTGAGAAAATAAAACATCACCGCACCCATGCAGAAACTTCCTATAATATTGGCGGCAAAAGTACCATAGGGAAAGCTGCCACCCACATGATTGCCCATGAAGGTAGTCACCAGATAGCGGCTGACAGCCCCCAGTCCGCCGCCTACAAAAACCAGCAAAGCATTGAACAGCATAAGTATTACCCCTGTTCCTGCAGCTTGCGGAAATTCTTGATAATAACAATCGGCGTCTTCTGGGAAGCATTGCCAAAAGGATTATCAATCAGCAGCCTTGCCGCCCTCTCACCGTCAAGACCAGCAGAAGCACCAACCACACGGGAACGCTTCAGGTCATTTACATCGGCAATCAGGCCGCCAAAGCAGCCCAGGCGCTGCTTCAGCTGCTCCACCACCTTGTCAGGGTCCTTAGGGCCGTAGACAATATGCTTGTCAAAAGGCGGCATAGTGCCGGTAACATCGTCAATCAGGGCAGTCTGCTCACCGCCCCATTTGTAGAACAGGCCGTTCATGCCCACCAGCTTGCCCAGAAAGCCCATGACCAGGGCACCGGCAACACGCCACTTGCCCTCCACATCCATCAGGGACTGCATGCCATGAGGGCTTGCCAGGGAGCCATAGTCAGGAATAAAGCGGCAACAAAGCTGTGCCACCCGGGTAATCTTCAAATCCTCAGGACGAATCGCCCTGCCCTGGGTAATGGCCACCACGCTCTCAGCCACGGAAATAACATCATCCGGGCCAATCTTGCCCTTGGTGTAGCGTTCTACCACATCAATAATATTATCCTTATCGGTTAAAATCCTCGTAGGAATCGGCACCAAATCTATCTTAATATCGCTCATCTCAACAACCTCCCAACTCAGTCCTCTGCCAGCTTCGTGCCAGCCAGGGCAGCCACCTCAGCCGCCGGCACCTCAATGCGCACCTGGCGATAGTGGCAAGGGGTACGGCCAGTCTCCAGCCAGATCAGCTGGAAGTTGAAGTCAGGCATGTGGGAAACCGCTTCCTTGAGGGACATGCCCTTTCTGGCAATCAGCTTCACCTGGCACTTGATGGATGCCTTGTCCAAGCCGCCCTTGTAGCCCTTCTTCTGAATGATGTAGGCCTCAAAATAATCATCCTCACGAGGCGCAGTCACCAGCTCCGCGTGGCCGTGGGTTTCCAGGCCGTCGTACTGCTCATAAGGCAGCTGCGGGCGCACCAAGGCATCCATGATGGTGGCACACTGCTTGCCCTCATTGACAAACTCAATCACTGTGCTGATGGTCAGGCTATCCTCAGTCTGCTCATCCACAGCCAGCCTGCTGCGGCTCTCCACCTTCGGCACAATAATCTCCGTGCCTGCATGGCACAGGTACAGCTTCACCAGCCCTGCCAGCACTGCCACGGCTACCACCAGCCACAGCAGGCAATCAAAAAAAGTAAATGAACACATATAATTTCCTCCCACAAAGTCTGCAATCATCTATTATATTATTGTATTTATGTATGCACAAACTCATCTAAGATATGCTGCCATATATACTGCTATCAATCCAGTGCAATGAGGTCAGTCCAGCATAACCTTCAGCTTGTCATAGTACTTATCTGGCAAACGGGTAATCTTCCCAGTTGCCCTGCTGGTAAACACATTCTGGGTGAAACCGGTCACCAGCACCGTATCGTCACAAGCCCGCAGCACCCGGTAACTGAACGCCATCTTCGCCTTGGTCAGCGCCACCGGCGTGGTCTCGATGATGAGCTCATCATCAAAATAGCCTGAGTTCATGTACTTGGCACTCACCTCGGTAATCGGAAAAACATAGCCGTCATCCATCAGCTCCGTCAGGGTAATCCCTGCCTGGCGGAGAAACTCCACCCTGCCAATCTCAAACCAGCGTATATAATTGGAGTGATGTACCACCGCCATAGCATCAGTATCATAAAAATTAACCTTGTGCGCCACAGTCGTAACCATCATGCCGCCTCCTTTGACAAACTCCTTTAATAAGCTACACAATTAAACCCAAAATTCAACTTATTCACTATAAAACTATTACAGAAAAAAGTCAAGGCAGTAATGCAAAACACCCCGTACCTGACAAAAATTCCTCCTTTCAAATACGGGGTATATAAAACAGACTTCCTGACAACCTGCTCCCTGCAGGCTAGACAGACTGGATATAAATTTTGTCTAGTACTAGACAAAAATATCATCTAGTGCTAGACATTTTTTCTATCCAGTGTTAGTGTTATATTTTGTAAAGGAGGTGTTCATAATGTCGATAACAATAAATATAGAAGATTTGCTGCAACAACGTATTGTGGAATCATCCCGTATCGAATACAAAAAAGACTGGAATCCCTCAACTATCATTCACTCTATATGTGCATTTGCCAATGATATTGAAAATATCGGCGGAGGCTATATCCTGATTGGTGTAGAAGAAGATAATGGCATCCCAAAATTGCCCATCAGCGGCATTGACAAGGAACGTGTTGACAGCATACTGAAAAAACTGCGAGAAACCTGTCATTTTATTGAGCCCCTGTATGAACCTGAAACCGAATCAATACTTTATGGTGACAAGTACATTATCGTCATCAAGGCCGCAGGTGGCTATGGACGTCCATATAGAGCTCCCAAAGATGTAACCAGCAAACAATCCCACAAATACTATTATATCCGCAAATTTTCCAGCAGTGTTATCGCTTCACCTGAAGAAGAAAAAGAGTTATTTTATATTGCCTCAGATATACCTTATGATGACCGGCCTAATCTGCTGGCTGATATCAATGACCTGAACAGAGAAATTATGCGCGAATATCTAAAGGCGGTCAACAGCTCGCTTTATCAGCTGTCCAGCAATATGGATTCGCTTGAAATTGCCAAATCCCTGCAGCTTGTAGAGGGACCACCTGAAGATATGAAACCGCTCAATGTAGGTCTGCTCATGTTTTCCGAACAACCGGAAAAATATTTTCGCTATGCCAGAATTGAAATTGTCCATATCCCTGACCCATCAGGCAACGGCATGACTGAACGCATTTTTACCGGCCCACTTCATTATCAGTTAAAAAATGCTCTCAGCTACATAAAAAACAATCTGATTGCACAAAAAATCATCAAGCTAAGCAATCAGGCTGAAGCAGAACGCATAGATAATTATCCTTTTGCAGCTATTGAGGAAATCCTTGCCAATGCTGTATACCATCGTTCTTATCAAATTCATGAGCCCATCACTGTCCGCATAACACAGCAAAATATTGAAATCACCAGCTGCCCCGGTTTTGACAGAAGCATCAGCGACACCGATATCCAAAATTATCAAATTCGTGCCAGACGATATCGCAACAGGCGCATAGGTGATTTTCTCAAGGAGCTGCACCTCATCGAAGAACGCAATACAGACTTCCCAAATGCCATCAGGGCTCTCAAGGAAAACGGCTCACCTATGCTCCAGTTCATCATGAATCCTGAGCGCGACTTTCTTTCCGTTGTCATACCAATCCATGAAGCATTCAATGAAAAAAGTATCAAAACAGAAAAACAGATGGATTACCAGCAAAAAATCCTTGAGCTCTGCACTGATGGGCACGGCCTGACCCTCACTGAGCTGTCCCATGCAATGGGCTACAAGGGAATCACCGCAAAACTGCGCAGCACTACGGAAAACCTGATTGCCTCCGGTCAGCTTATACGCTCTACTGACAAACGGAAAATCCTGCTCAAGACAATGAGATGAAAATTGTTGTAGTGTCACATAATTAACCAATGCACCAAAACGAAAACACCCCGCCTTTGGCAAATTTATCCTGCCAAACACGGGGTGTCCCTGTAAAAAACCTTTGCACCTGCAATCTACTTAATCAATGCACTTGTGCCTACACTGCCACATGGGCGGTACGGGCAATCAAATCATTCTGCAAATCCTCGGACAGCTCCACAAAATACGCGCTGTAGCCTGCAATCCTCACAATCAGATTGCGGTACTTCTCCGGCTCCTTCTGTGTCGCCAGCAACGTCTCACGATTGATGACATTGAACTGCACATGCCACAGGTGCAAATCACATCAGGTACGAATGAAGGAAACCAGCTTGTCCGCCCCTTCCCTGCCAACCACGCAGGAAGGGCTGAACTTGATATTCAGAAGCCTTGCCGCCCGGTTCCTGAAGCCAGGATTCTTGGAGGCATAGTTGGAAAGCAGCACCGCCGTAGGACCCTTTTCGTCATCCCCTTGGGAAGCCCTTGGGAAGCAGAGGAACCATCAGAAAGCGGCGTATAGGCATACCTGCCATTAGGCGTGGCGCTTATAACCTTGCCGAATGGCACATGGCTGGTGAAAGGAACGTACCGCAAATCCAGCTGCACCTCCAGAGCCTGGGAATACTCCTTGGTAAACTTCAAACATTCCTCGTCCAGCAGCCGGGCGATAGAATCCGCATACTCATCATCGTTGCCATACTTTGGCGCATGGCGCAGATACTGGCGGACAATATCATGTCCCTTGAAATCATCATCCAGTGCCTGAAGCACCTGCTGCATGGACAGCTTCTTATCTTCAAAGACCAGCTTCCTGATGGCTGCCAAAGAATCCACCACCGTTGCAAAGCCGATAAAATCAAAAAAACCTAAATCTATGCCACCTTTGATTTTCGCCTCGTGAATGTCACGGCAATCCTCCAGGCACAAATCATGCAGCAAGGAACCCAGCGGCCAGGCAAAATGCTTCGGATGCAGCTGAATAATCTTGTACTGCTGCAAAAAAACCTGCTTCAGGAAATTCTTCTGCTGCTTCAGATATGCGGCAAGGAAATCCTCCCAGGAGCCGAAGTCCGCCGCCTCCCCTGTGGCAAGGCCAATCTGCTCCTGCCCGTATTTCTTCATGCGCCCGTTGCGCAGAGTCATCTCCAGGGCAGCTGCAAAATTGATATAGGCACAAGGGGCGATGTATGTATCCCTGTTCGGCATGCGTACCTCGGAGCAGCCGGAAACAGCATAATCAAAGGCTTCTTCAAAGGATGCCCCCTTGGAAAGCAGCAGCGGCACTACCTCCTCATCATTGATGAGCTTCGGGAAGCCACAGCCATCCTGAATCACCTCCGCCACCGCGTAAAGATACCTTTCATCGGAGCGGTTGTGAATCCGTGCCGCCAAATCAGGATAATGCAGCGGGAACTGGCGCTTTGACTGCAAAATCAAATAAGTCAGCTCGTTGACAGCATCCTGTCCCTGAGGCGTCTGACCGCCTACTGTCACAGCCTCCCAATGGGCATAGCCCTCGTTAAAGGCACCGCCGGTTGGCGAAATATACAAATCCGCATACTGTGCCCTGTTCAGCCACAGGCTTTCCAAAATCTCCAGCACCTCCTCATCACTGAGGATGCCTGCCTCCTTGTCCGCCTTATAATATGGATAGAAATACTGGTCCATGCGGCCATTGGAAATGGTGGTACCTGTCTTCTGCTCCAGGCGGGAAAACATCTGGATAAGCCACTGGGACTGAACTGCCTCCCGGAAATTCCTAGCAGGATGCTCCGGCACATGGGCACATGCCTCTGCAATCTGCAAAAGCTCCTGCCGCCGCTTCTCATCCGCTGTCAGCCGCGCCAGCCGCCGTGCCTCCTGACTGTAGCGGTTTGCCCAGAGCACAATGGCATCAATATCTGTAATCACCGCCTGCAAAAACGGTGCCTTCTCCAGCGTGTCCACAGGGTTGAACTCATCCAGCTCCGCAAGCCGCGCCTGCGCCTTTTCCCGGATAGCTGCCAGCCCATATTTCGGAACCTTCTCATAATCATGCACCCACTGGGTAAAGGAACGGAAGGAGGAAGTTTCATTGACAATAAAGCGCGACTCCAGCACATTCTTAGGATTGCAGGTATAAGGCAAAACCTCCTCCGGCAGCTCCCTTGCTAATGCTTCATGGTAGTTTTTTCCCTCCCAATAAGGGGCAATTTCCTGCTCCACCACGGAAGCATCCAGCTCATCAATGGTAAAAGGCGCCCCCGGCCGGTTCGGCAGCTCATGCAGGGCCGTCACCAGAAAATCCCCATCCAGCTCCGGATAGAGAACCCCGTAACGCTCTGCCCTGCCGCCCCGGCCGGCAATCAGCTCATCATCACCAATGACCACATCTATCTTCTCAGCAATATGGTGCATGGCCTTTGCCCAGCGCAAAATCAGCGGCTGGCCCTCCGTTGCACGGAATGACTCAGTAAAATACAAAGCCCTATATATATCAATCACAGGACGTGCCTGTTCCCAGCTTTTCAGGCGCCTCTGCACCTTCTCGCTGATACCTGCCTGCCAGTCAGGTATCCCATCTGCAATCCGCTGTTCCTGCGGTGATAATAATGCCATAATCGTCTTCGCTCCTTTTACTTCATACAGACATTATCTTTAACCATTATCAGTTATTCAAAATAGGATTTTTACTCTCCAAAAGCATCTGCAACTTTTTCATGCACCCATCCTGCAGGGCCGCCTCTCCCATAGGATACGGCCTCCCCAGCGCCTCATACTTTGACTTGCCAAAAGCATGGTAAGGCAAAAGCTCATAGCTGACATTTTGCCAGCCTGCCAAAAAATCAGCTATCCTGCCGATTTACCCTGCATCATCATTAAAGCCAGGAATGACCGGGGTTCGCACCAGTATGGGCAGCTTGGGAAAACCTTCCGCCAAATCTGACAGATTCTCTAAAATCTGCCTGTTGCTGCCTCCTGTGCCCCTGATGTGCAGTTTTTCATCCAGGCATTTCACATCATACATGATATAGTCCAGAAGCCCTGCCAGCTTCTTCAGTACCTGCCAGTCACCACAGCCGCAAGTTTCTGCCGCTGTGTGAATATGCAGCTTCCTCGCCTCTGACAAAATCGCCTCGGCGAACTCCGGCTGCGCCAGTACTCCACCGCCGGAAAGGGTAAGACCGCCGCCAGAACGGCGATAAAAAGGAAGATCCTTTTCCGCCTCCTGCAGCACCTCCTGCACGGGCATCTTCCTGCCATAGATATTCAGCGCTTTGGCAGGACACCCATTCGCACATGACCTGACAACAGCATCTGCCTGCCGCTCCGGCCAAGCAGGAAACACCGGCTTATCTTCATCATCGCAGCCAGTCATCAAGGAGCTGCATAAGCCGCAGGCACTATAGCCAAGGCAGGAACGCCGGTGAAAAGACAGCTCTGGATATGCCGCCTGGGACTCAGGATTGCTGCACCAGCGGCATCGCAGCGGACAGCCCTTCAGGAAAACTACAGTCCGTATGCCCGGTCCATCATGCACAGAATACCTTTGAATGTTAAACACCATACCTTCAATATCCACCTGTCTGACTTTTCACTCCCTTCTGCACCGCACGAACTTTTCATTGGATTGCCATGATGCTGTTCACTATTTTGAACAAAACAAAAGGAGGCTTCAGACACGCATACTTCCCCATACGGGTAGTACAATCGCATCCAAAACCTCCATTTTTTATGGTCAGTTCCAAATGATGTGCCAAGTATAACATACTTAACATATATTGTCAATATATGTTATAAAAGTTATCCAGATATCCGCTCCCTCCAGCAGCAGCATTATGCCAATGTTTAAAACCTGCCTTTTAGCTTATTCACCATGTCCGTATCCTTATTTACACCATAGCCACCATTTCTGTATATGTCTATCAGCTTGTCCTTCGCCTCCTGATAGCCCATATCATAGGACTTGGTAAACCACTTAACAGCTTCGGCATAATTCCTTTGGGTAAGCTCTCCCATATAATACATGTAACCATAATAGTAATACCCTGCCGCTGTATCAGTATCACGAGCCATCCTGTAATAGTTAATGGCGGTAGTTTTGTCCCTCACCAGACAGCCAGACAGCCGCCAGTTTCCTAATAGATTGCGCCCCGGTGTATAGCCAACCGCTAAATCCCAGCAGGCATCCGGAGATTTATGTTCAGCGGCCTTCTTCAGCCAGACAACTCCATCCTTATCGGAATATTCCCGCACCAGAATCCAGCCATAATCATACTCGCCTTTTACATAACCGCCATTAGCAGAAATCTTGAAATAAGCAAGTGCATTGTCTTTATTCTCAGTGGCACCATTACCATGATAATACATCCATGCCACCTTGTCAGCAGCCATCGGATGCAATTTATCAGCAGCAAGCTTAAAATAATAAAAAGCCTCAGCATCATTCTTCTGCTTTTCATATTCCAGCCCCTGCTGATACTCAGCCTCACCAGGATATACCTTAATCTGAACGGCTGCATTAGCAACTGGAGAAACAGGCACTGCCGGAGCCTTCTGCACAGCAACAGACGCAGTTCCTGGAGCAGACGGAACCGTCACTGCCGGATTATTAATCACGTCCCGGCTGCTTTCCTTCGGCACAACACCATTAGTGCTGCCATAAAACGCCTCCGTAAGTTCAGAAATTACAGGAACCCCGCGCCTGATAGCAGACTGCAAAATATTGTATCTGTTATTAGGTTTCTTGTACTTTGCAGCTATTTCGGCAGGGGTATTTACCTTTGATTCCAGCCAATCAACTACAATCTCAACTTCAAAATCCTGCAAATCAGCCTCAACACCATCTATAGTCTCTGCCACAGGTGTGTTGGTTCCTCCATTGGCATACACAGGAACATTTCCTGCTACTCCGACAGACAATGCGGTCATCAGAGCAACAAGCAAAACATCGCTTTTCTTCATGCCGTCCCTTTCCTTATTTCTTGTACTGTTCCATATCCGCAAGCAAAATATCTTTTTTCAGCACCACACGGGATAAAAGCAAGACACCTGAACCAGCTTCCTGCCCATTTGTTTCTTCAAACAGGAGGATATACTTGCCATAATTATCTGCCAGATGATAAACGGCCACATCATAGTCCTGAGCTACATCCGCTTCAGTAAACAAAAATATCGCCTTTGCCACAGCCTTCTTTTCTGCCAGCGATTTAGCGGTTTCATAATCCTTACCGCCACTTTTCATGGTCAGCATGGCCGGTTCCCGCCTTGCCCATGCCTCAACCAGCGATATAGAACTCGCAGTCACACCGGCAGGCTGCTTGACTTCTGCCCCCTGTTGCACGGCAACCGACTTTGCCACATTTGCTATCTGGCTCGCCTGCTGCTGGGCAACTGCATTTATTGCCACATTTTGCCCTTGCTCATGGCCAGTTTGCACGGCACTGCCAGCAGCATCCTTTTCCTGTTTTTCTGTTGCTTGCTGCACCTCGGAGGCCGCAGGTAATTCTTCAGCAGCCTGACAAGCAGGCATCGCAATGATGCCTGCTATAACAATCCCCCAAATACCGGCAACAAATTTTTTCATCATACTCACCCCGGAGTTACTTTACAAAAACCACATTACCGGCAGACAAGAAACCATTCATCTGGTTTTCAGCCAAAATCTTTGCAGCATCTTCCTTAGAAATTACCGGGTTAAAGAAATGCTCAACGCTCTGAGCCTTGATAACCATAGGATTGCTGCCTGCACGCTGAACACCGGCAGTAGTGCTGGTGGAATAACCTACATAGCCACGATTGATAACCTGGTCATGAGAGAAATGCTCAAGGCCATAAACAACCTTCTTGCCATCAGTATAAACAGCAGGAGCCATAGCAGTCTGCAAGCCCAGGCCGCTGCAATCGACAATCAGGCCGGTATACTGGCCGGTAGCACCATACATGTTGCCAACAGTTGCCTGATTAGGATTTACAGCAGGTGCAGGTGCTGGCGCTGGTACAGTACCTACATTATTGTTGACAATCACAGTAGTAGAAACAGACGGAGCCACATCCGCCGGCTGCGGGAAGTTCTGCTGCTGAACCTGCGGAATAACAGCAGAAGCAATAGAATTAGCACCAAAAACAGGCATTTCCATGACAACAAAGTAACCATAATCATTAGTCCCCTGCTGCACAACCCGGGCTCCCTTTACAAGGCCGGAAACCTTTGTCTTGATGGTATCATTCTGAACCATCAGCAACTCTACAGTAGTCTCTGAGTCCACCTGCACGCCATTTATTTCAGCCGCAAGCTGTCTCTGGGCATCCGCCCTGGCAGCAATAAAGCCCAAATAAGGAGGCTGCCCAGGAGCACCAATACCGGTAACCCGGATTACACCATCACTGACATCAGTGGCAGCCATAGCCACGCTGGAAATTGACAGCATAAGCAAGGCAATCATAATACTAAATAATTTTTTTGCTGATAACACAAACTTCGGTTCAGGAATTGCATCATCATACGTTCCTTTAGGAGCAAATGGTATTAACGGCTCAGGTATATTCAGCTTTGCCCTATGCTGTTCCCAATCCCCATTATAAGTTATACGCGGATTCTTTAATTCCTCTTCCGTAGCCATGATAGCTTTATCTTCTCCTGAGAAAAGATAATATTTGTGATCAGCATAATATATTTCAGGAATAATGCTGTTCCCAAAAATACCATGGCTGATAATCATCTTTTTCATACGCTTCCCATTTTGAGATGCCAGCAAGCCGCCTCGCTCAGCTCCCGCTATTACAGCTCCAATAACGTCACGGTTTTCTCCTATTTTATCCAGTATAGCCTCTTTTTGTTCATCGATGCTAAAATCGTACTCAATGTAATAGTTTCCGTTTGCAATAATCTGCCTGTACTTTTCTGCTTCCGGCTGTTCAGCATGGACAAGAGTAGCTGTTAATAAGATCCAAAGCAACGTTAATAAAAATATTATTCGTTTTTTCAAGACGCTCACCTCGTCCTTTCTCCTAGCTGTTTACTGTTACTAATGTAGCATGATGCGAAAAAATTTCAGCCACCTTATTTGCGATTTGCTGGCTAATACCTTCAGCCGCCATCTGCTTGGCTATATCTGCACTGTTGTATATCTTAGTATCAGTTAAATAAAACTGCTGAACAACTGACTTTGTGCTGTTTTTCACTACATCCACATTGGCATTTACTATGCCCTTATACAAACCTGTAGCATTGTTAGTAGTTTTAGTATTTTTACCAGCTACATAGAAATTAGGCAAAGTAACATTCATACTGCTTTCGGAAATTATGCATCTAACTGTATAATCGCCCAATCCAGCCTCTAATTCATTGATTCCCCAATCAGATAATGCTTGCATGCTCCCATTTTCATTAGAAGCAGTATTTATTATGGAAACTTCATTTGACACATTATTATTTTGCATATCGCTGTAATTATCATCAGGTATAGCTACCTGATTTTCACCAGATATCCCCTCATCTGATAAGTCAGTATCCAAACTATTCTCCTCCGAAAACTCTTCTATGTCCTGACCATCATATATTTCAATACCAGAATCCATTCCTGTTGCTTCATCCTGAGGATTTTGATTGGCGAGTTCTGCATCTTCGGATAAGATATCCATACCTATCATATCATTATTTACATCAACTACAGACTCAGTACTATTTTGCATACTGTTTGTTGTGCTGCTTTTAGCAGCCACTACCTCAAGCCCCATTTCACGCAACTTACTAACTAGTGCCGCCTCACAAATCCCAGCATATCGACCACCAGAGACCTTTACCATTATACGTGGATTATCCAGCATATATGTAAGCTTCAAATCACTAAGCAGCTTAGAGCTAGGCTCTGTATCAACATCTACAAGCACCTGAACATGGCAGCCCTCTCCTTTATAAGCCGTCCTGAGGACCTTAAAATCAGTGATATACCCTTCTGAATTGGCATAAATCTTATCCAATTCTACCTGGGAATTAGACACCACTGTACTGCTATTTACATAAATACCAACGACCTGCTCTATCGCATTGCGAAAAGCATCTTTTATTGCAACGTCCTTGTTATCGCCTACACCTGTTACCGTGACTTGCTGAGCACAGGAGATATTAGTCCATAAAAGCAAGCAAGTCATTACTATGAATTTTTTCATACAACCCCCTGTAAATATGGTGCTGGTCTATAATACCATTACAGACCAGCACTAATGCAAAATCAGCCCAATAAACAACATAAAAAAATTGACACATTGAACATTCTAATTACTAACAAAATATACTAGCTCAAAATTATTTATCATTTCTATTTCAGTTCATAAAACCTTATTATTTTGCGTAGATATAACTCTGAATCTTCCTTTTGTTAGTAAATTCAGCTATAGACATCTTCTTTACCACAAAATCATCACCATAATTCGCCTCCGTAAAATAAACATATCCATTAGATACATTTTCTACGAACATAACATGTTTTTCCGCAACAGCTACAGATTTTGAACGTGGAGATGTACCTATTGAAAAACCGTTATTTCTAGCTTGACCTGACCATCTATATGGCATACCCGTGACTCCAAGCTTTTGCCCATTTACTTCATAAAATCTACCATAAGCATACCATGTACAGTTAGTGCTATGATATCTTCCATTACTATCCCTATATGACTTTGCGAATGGATTATTACTAGAACGCGCCTGATAATAAGAAGAATTTAAATTCAAATTCCCAGGCATTCTACCAACATACCTGTCCCAATCATTCCCTTGTTCATTATCCCCTTTTTTGATCAAATATGATGATGCAGCATATCCACTCATACCATTGTAACTAAGATTTGCCCAGCCATTACTAATCGAGTATACTTCAACTACGCTACCTCTAGGCATCCTAGCCTTTATACCATAATTAGTACCTGGACCGCTTCTAAGAGCCAGCGTTGCACCATTTGTAGACACTACATATCTTTCAGCACTTTGTCCTGGCTGAGTATCAAGACGCTCTAACTTCCACTTATTCCAAGGCACATTGCCTCGCATCCACACCTGCACATTTACACCATTCTGAACCCTGCCGCCCTGACAATCCAAAGATAAGCCTGGCTTCATTTTTGACTCAATGTACACATAGCCATTACCTGCATCTATAAAACGCCATCTCTGCTCATTTGAACCATTAGAGGTCCACAAACCTACATTGGTACCATTATTAGGTTTAGAACCCAATCCATCAAGTTTTTTGTCAGTATATGATGGACGCAAGGAATAATAGCCATTTCCACAATTTTCAATTACAAATTTCTGCTGTGGAGTACCTACCCACTGCCACAAATGAAGGTTAGCTCCATTTTCATTACGGCCATTATCAAGATCCAAAACCATATTTAAATTTGCAGCCGATGCAATTTTATATGTTCCGTTGGATACATTGACAATATTACCAGTAGGATAATTTGTGCCAGGCTGCGGTGCTGGTCTGCTGCCCCAGTCTACTACACTTTTTTCAACCCATCCCAGCTTATAACCGCCACTAATCGGGTAAATAATCTGTGCCAAATCTCCATACTCGGAAACCACATATATTACATCATTAGCATAAACAGAACCAATAGTCTGTCCACGTTCCTTTTTCCGATAAGCCGGTGCAGTTCTCAAAGCTTTAGTCTTTTTCATTTGATAGTTATAATCATATATAACATCACTTACTCTGAACCAAGCCCATTTTCTGCCTCTGCTAGTTGGATAACCACCATACACCCAATTATCGCTTGGATAAATATTATTCAACTGTACCTGATCTACACCACCATCAATGTAACCACTTACACGGGCAGTGCTATTCTGAACATAAGTAGTTACACGTCCATTAGACAAAACATAACAGAACAGCGGCGTTGGATAATTATCATTTCTTGCAGCTTCTGCTGGCAAACCTGTCACAAGGCATATCAACGCAAGCAGAAAACTAAATACGCACTTAACCATAATAACAATACTCCTTTCTATAAACATATTACACTAACTCAATATTACCAAAACTCCTCCTTCCCGCATCACTTACACTTAGCAACCATCTTATTAACAACATCGACACTGGCTTTTTGTATAGCGTTGTGCACACTGTCCAAAGTAACCCTTGTTGTACCGATAGTTATAATCTGCTCCTGATTAAGAATTTTTGCACCAGCTTTTACATAGCTGCTTTTAGATGAACCATCTCCCTTCATCATCATTACAATATCTCCAGTTTGCACATCCATAACTCTTGCCACAATATGTGCTTTCACTGTACAAATGTCGACACCCAGCACTCCAGGAGAAAAATTCAGGCCGCCACTTATATCACTTAGGCTTACATTAGCCACATTGCCATAAAGAATGTATCGTACCCCCAGCCTTTCGCCTATTTTCGCTGCGCTGTCAGGATCTATGATACCTGTGGTGCTTATGCCCTCTGCATTTAATTGCAGCATTGCCATGTCTTTATCCTGGATGATAAAACCTTTTCCCAGCATTGCCGCAATTAAATACTCACTTGATGCTTCCCCAGCCTTGTGTGCCTTGATTTCCGCCGGAGAAGCATCTGGACGGTCACCAAAATCCATAACAGCAATCGGCGTGCTTATATCAAATTTTTCTGCACTACATAAATGCACTGGCATAAGCATAAATGCCATTATCAAAAACAGCCAATTTTTCATCTTCAACCATCCCTTGCCAAAACGCTAATGCAAACGTTACTTCACAAACAGCTTTCCTTCATTAGCAGCGCCAATCAAAGTATCGGCTATAATTTGTGCGGCATCATTGACAGCCTTAAAATACATCTCATTATTGACCTTATCACTGCCAATACTGATCATGCCGCCAAAATTATACTTCGTCTGCGTGTCCCTGCCTGTCAGACGCTCCTGCCAAATAACTTCGCCAGTAGATGCCTTAATTACACGCACATCCGCCTGTACTCCAATACCAGTCTTCTGCGTATCTACATTCAGTAAAGTACTTGCCGGGCCAAGTGCCATCCCGAGGCCAGGAGCAAAATAGCTTTTTGCCATTGAAGCAATTGCCCATTCTGGATCTACCCAGTTACCAGTTCCCAAATTAAGAATTGTTCCCTGTATCAGATATTCCGCATTATTTTCCGTACCAATGGCTTGCGTTATAGCAGGGCTTACTATCTGCCCTAGCCTGGCGGAAGCAATGCTTTGTGCCTTATTTTCTGCAAAGCCAGCACCTTCAAACAGCACATTATAGTTCCCTGAATTTATTGCTGTCCTAGCATTGCGAAACTCCGCTACTCTTTCATTGTATAAAGCCTTTTCCATATTTTTATCCAAAGGCTTGGTTTCCTTAAAAGAAAAACTGCCGCTATTCATCAGCTTTTCCATAATCAAATCTGATAATGTGCCTGCTGTATCTACTTTATCAAAGCGCGTATCATCTTCAAACTTCAACATTATACATGTATTGCTTTCCCCTGCCGCCTCAGCATGTTCTGCTATGCCGCAAATGCCTGACATTATCGCCAGAGATGCAAAAAATGCTGCCATTTTCCGTTTCATATTACTTTTCCCCCTCCTTCTTGCGCTTGGTATTATCCTTCAATCCTTCTGGCAGCTTCAAATAATTTTCATCTGCCACAGGCACAAACTTGGTAATCTTCACAATGCAGCGACGCCCATCTGCCACTTCTCCATTTTCATTCAGCGTATAAATTCCAGATGCTATCTTGACTAAAGCGTATTGGTCAAAATAGTAGCGAATTACTTCAATACTGCCTGGAAAATCACCACGATAATCTATATAGTTTTTCCCATCCGGCAACCATCCTGAACCAATTTTCTGATAATGGGGCGCATCCTCTGGCAGGCTTTCATCTGGCAAAATCGCATTCATCAATCTGCTTATATCACTGGCTCCCATACCCTGGCCATATATATCCTGATAAGCACTATCCGTTGCCTCTGCCGTAACAGAACCTTTCTTATCCCCATAATAAGTAACTTCCCCTGCAGCATTGACAGACTTAGTGAAATTAAAAGTTTCATTGCCTTTAACCAGCTGACAAGTAGCCAATCCCGTACCTGCATCAGCTTCAACATAGCGGTTATCTCCCGAGGCTACTACTATGCACTTCATAGGGCGATTAGTAAAATCGCTGATTTCTGACGCGGCAAATTCAACCTTGTTGCGCATGTGTACCTTGTCGCGTTCCGTCTGCCGCGGCTCAGGCGTAATCGACTCAAAATTAATGGTATAGGTGTGCTTCTGCAATAAATCGCGATATGTATCAAGATTATCAGCTGCCAGAGCAGGCTGCACAATACCTGCCACACATGCTATTATGCCCGCAAACAGCATATTTCTAAAAATATTAAATTTCATTATTTTGTTTCCTCCCCTACTGTATGCATTGGAACCGGTATATCTAGCAGATCATCCATATCCCCCATGCCCGGCTTAAAAATTTTGCTTCCCTTAGGCAAAGTTATCCGATTTTTAGGAATATCAGAGCTTATCTTGATACTGGTATACTCACGCACATTTTCTGCCTTCTTGCCTGGTTTTTGCAACATACACTGAATTTTGCTTATATTGCCATCCTTATAATAAACATAGTATTGATATTCAAAAATCACCTTTCCGCCTTTGTTCCTGACTGGCCGCACATATTTGTCATACGGAAGTTTTTCCTGCCCATCCCCCGGATAGCTTTCTGCAAAATCAAACACGCCACTGGTGCTCCCATCAAAGCTGTCCGTACCGCCTGCAAACATCCTGAAGGCTTCCGGCAAGGCAAGGCGCGACTTTACGGTTGACCAATTTTCTGTTGGATCAATTTGCGGATCCTTTAATTCCTGCTCTGTTGCCATCTGTGCCTTGTCCTTTTCAAAAAACTGATAATATTTTCCAGCTTCGTAGTAGGCATCAGGAATAACAGTTACACCTCCGCCACCAAATAGGGCAAATGGCACAAACAGTGATAATGGATTAAATCCACCGTTAAAGCTCTGCTTATAAGACATCCTTATTCCATCCTGAATTGCCAGCGTTTTCTTGATGCCGCTTTCCTTATATTCCAGATAATAATGCCCGGAAGCAAAAATCTGCCTGTACTCATCAGCCTTTGCCTGATCTGCCCATGATGTACTGCTGCCAAATAAAATGCTTGATGCCAATATCACGTAAGCGATCTTTCTTTTCATAAATAACATCCTTTCTTAGAACCCTGTTTTAACCTTCAGCTTTTTGCCATCGTTCAGCATGGTCATAAGCCCCATGTCACCATAGATTGCATCTCTGACAGCCTTGCTGATGGCGTTACGAACCTGAACAGCTGAAAAGCTTTGGGAACCAATTTTTATGCTATAGTTTTCCACTTCCTCCTCAGTGGAACTGCTTTCTGTGCCCACATCATCAGTATATCCATTCGTATCACTATAATATACTTCTGAATCACTGCCATTTTCATCATCTACTAAATGAGCCATTGAACTGTTATCAGCTAATTGAGTTAATAAATTATTATCTATCAAAGTACCACCGATATCCATTGATACATTATATGTTCCGTTATCAGTATTATTTTCATCAAAGCCGTTATCCCCTGTACTCAAGGATTCATCCTCGGATATTCCCTCAGCAGACTCCATGCTTTCATAATCGTTCTGGCTATTGTCCTCTGTATCATTGCCAATTTCACTAAGACCGCTGTCCTCACTTACATCGCTATCGGTGTTTATGTCACTGTTGTTGGTAGTACTGCCAATCAGATATGGGTCAATATCTGCATTGACAATATTTTTCGGTTTTCTATACTTCTTAAAAACAATTTCTACACTTGATGATGTTGATTCTCCCTTGCCAAGACCAGCACCTACAATTTTCCCGGTTTCTATATCTACAATACGAATAGCAACATTGGCAATAACCGTACGAATAGCAACACCAGCACCACCCTTTTTGCCATGCTGATAATCAATTCCTGATTGCTTGGTAGTCAATCCTGTGACATTCCCCACTACCATGAACTGTGCTCCGGCGAACTTTCCCAGCTGCACTGCTGTACTCTGGTCAACCATGCCAGACATATTTACCTCATGCATTTTAGCAATATTTCCCAACTGCTCATAATCCACCAAATCAAACCAGCCGGAGGCCAGCAACTGATAAATAGCATATTCGGATGCCGAGTCAAAATCATACGCCCGCAATCCCTGGCTGGTAATGGCCTTATTACCAAACTGCATCACCGCCACTGTCGGATATCCATGAATATCCGCAGCCTGTGCCACTGACAGAATAGTTGAACTGCATAACACCGCTATAGCAGCTACTGCTACAAAATATCTTAATCGTTTTATAGCTTTTCTCTTAAAATTCACCAATATATTACACATAACTTCCACCCCATTCGCCCCAAATTCCTCTAAATTAAGAAATATTTTGCTCTTATGCATGAAATTGAGCATATCATCAAAATAGTCGCAACTTCCTACACATTTTATATTATACCCCTAAAAACCGCTTTCTCAATATGTGACAAATAGTGTGACAAGGTTTTTTCAGGTGTTTTTCATGCAATTCGTTGCACTTGCTGGCAAAGAATGTATATAATTTACTTAGAACATTCCATGTAGAAAAGGATGGTTGATTATGTCAGTATTTGCCAAAAGATTAAAATACTATATTGAAAACAGTGGTCAGACAATCTACTCGGTAGCTATTACCTCTGGTGTAGAACGCACTATGATACACAGGATGATGAAAGGAGACCGCATTCCTACCAATAAGAATGTAGTGATGGCCGTTGCCCGCACGCTCCTGCTCTCCCCATCAGATACAGATGACCTGATGACCGCTTATGAAATCAGCCGTCGTGGTGAATCGGCATATCGTCAGCTCCAGCATGTTCAGCAGCTGCTCCTGGACTGCGTAAAACCTTCCCTTCTGACCATTAACCCCATTCACCCCCCCGAAAATTTGTTCTTAGATTTAAAAACCATCATTTCCAATCAGAGCGCTCCCCCGCAAATCATCAGAGAAAAACCGCATGTAAATCAGCTTGTCCGAACTCTGCTGGAGATGGAATTGCAAAAAAACGACGGCCAGGTCTGCCTGATAGCACAGCCAGATTATCAGTACCTGTATGAAAGCCTGGCTTCCATGACGCACTTTGCCCCTAATGCAAAAATACAGAATATTATTTGCTTTGACAGAGGCAATGATGATGAAAATTGCTACAACCTGCGTTGCCTGGAAAAGCTTCTGCCAACCCTTTTGGCCTGCCCGGCCTTTGAGGCTCGCTGCTATTACGACCATGTAACCAGTGTATTTAATGAATGGACTCTCATGCCATGTATGCTGCTTACCAGCGATTATGTTCTTTGCTTCTCAACCGATGCCAGCCAGGCGCTTCTCTTCGATGATACTGAAATGAACAACTTCATGAGAACATTCTTCCAAAAGAAACTTGCCTGTACCATGCCAATCTGCCATTCGCTAAAAACATCTTTCCAGCAGTATATGCGAAGTGTCCTCATGGCAGAAAACAGCACTCCGCCTGGTCCGCAGATTTTTACAATTCTCTATCAGCCTTGCATGACGCCTTTTATTGATAATGATATTATTTTGAATCATTTAAACATGGAATATTTTTCACCAGAAATGCTTCAGCGCATGGCAGTTCACTTCCAGGTAATGAAAACCAAAAACACTGTCATTAATTCCTGCTTTACCCGGGAAGGATTGGAGCTTTTCCTCAAAACAGGCCGCATTACAGAAATTCCTGACCAATTCTACAGGCCACTGGATGTAGCCAGTCGTAAGCGTATTCTGCATAACATGATACAGGCCATAGAGGCAGGCACATTGGTACCTCATATCATTGATACGGCAAAATTCAGTTTGCCAAAGGAACTCAGTGTAGAAGCTCTTTCACCTACACAAATTATTCTCTACCTATATGCAGACGGAGATATGGCATTCTCCCTGACTCTCAACGAGCCAAGCCTGCTGCATGCTTTTTACAGCTTCTTGGAATACATCCAGAACAGCCGTCTTGTCTATTCACGCAAAGAAACACTTCATATATTGCAGCAGCTTGGGGAAACCTACCTCTAAGCTGCAGTACCATTCACCCCCCTTGGTATAATGCTCAGAAGCACCGTACCAGGGGGGATTCACTTTACATGGATGAATATCGCTTTTTAGCTGATTAATATGATTGCTTTAACTATTGTCATTTCGACATACTCATCAGCTTTTCTAGATTCCAGCTACCGTATAGGACGAGCAAAAAAAGATATAATTAATAAAATACAATCCCCACGCAATTATACATATTTTCAAAAAATATATTCCCTTATTGCCGTATCTATGTTATAATATATATGTACCATTTAGTTAGAGGAGAGATTAACTTGATTACTATGGAGGAAATCAAGGCGCAGGCTGCATATGCCATAAAATACAAGCTGCGCCTTATTGATGATGAGTTCATGCGCAAGGTATTTGAGGGGCATGATGAGTGCGTAGAGCTGGTATTGCGGATTGTGCTGGACAAGCCGGACTTAAAGGTTATTTCCAGCCAGGTGGAATACACCATTACCAGCCTGCAGGGGCGGGAAATACGCCTTGACATCAGGGCGGTATTTGATGGTAAAATAGTAAACATAGAAATCCAGCGCGCCGACAGCGGTGCAGGCATCAGACGTGCACGCCGCAACAGCAGCTACATGGATGCCAGCCAGGAGGACATTGGCAAATACGGCGAAAACCTCGCCGAGACTTATGTCATCTTCATTACAGAAAAGGACAAATTCAGATGCCACCTGCCTATGTACCATGTTGAACGCTGCGTGATGGAAACCGGTCAGCCTGTGGATGACGGTGCCCACATCATATACGTCAACGGAGAGTACAGGGGTGATGATGCCGTTGGCTGGCTGATGCACGATTTTTTCTGTACCCAGGTGAAGGATATGCATTATCCTGTACTTGCAGAGCGTGTCCGGCAATTCAAGGAAAGCGATGAAGGAGTGAGCAGCATGAGCAAGATTTGGGATGAACTTTTGGAAAAAAGCAAGGAACTGGGCCTTTACGAGGGCAGGCTGGAGGGCGAACGCCAGGGCAGAATCGAGGGCGAGCGCCAAGGCAGAATTGAGGGCGAGCGCCAAGGCATCAATAACATCAACACCCTGAACAATATTCTTATCAAGGCAGGGCGCTTGGATGACCTGACCCGTGCCACCTCGGATCCGGATTATCAGAGAAAGCTCATGGCGGAGCTCCTGCCATCTGCATAATACACTGCGCCTAAAAATGTCATATAAGGGTACAGTCTTATGGGCTGTGCTCTTTTTTTGCACAAAAACAGAGGCTGCCGACTAAATGCTTAGTACAGCAGCCCCTGCAAAATTCTTTCAGTACCAGATTAATATACTCATCTATCATCTAAATACTGCGATATTTATCTATTCATCAGATTTTCTCAATTCCTGCTACCGCATAGGCGGAAATGCCCTGCCCGCTACCGGTAAAGCCAAGATGCTCTTCCGTGGTCGCCTTTACATTTATCCTGTCCGCATCCACATGCAGCACCCGGGCAATATTTTCCCGCATCACAGGAATATGCGGTGCCATCTTCGGCCTCTGGGCCACGATGGTAGCATCCACGTTGCCTACAGCATAGCCCTTTTCCGCCAGCAGCCTGCCCACTTCCTCCAAAAGCTCCAGGCTGTCTGCCCCCTTGTAGCGCTCATCGGTATCAGGAAAATGCTTGCCGATATCCCCCAGGGCAGCCGCCCCCAGCAGGGCATCAGAAATCGCATGCAGCAGCACATCCGCATCAGAATGTCCCAAAAGCCCCTTTTCAAAGGGAATATCCACGCCGCCGATAATCAGCTTGCGGCCTTCCACCAGCTGATGCACATCGTAGCCCATACCAAACCTGCTCATTCACGTTCCTCCTCTGCTGCCAAAAAAGCTTTGGCTATCACCATATCCTCCGGGGTAGTCAGCTTGATATTGCGGTAATCGCTCTCCACAATAAACACCTTCCGCCCCAGCCGCTCCACCAGGCTGGCATCATCAGTGCCCAAAAAGCCCTCAGCCATCGCCTGCCTGTTGGCACTGACCAGAATATCCCTGCGGAACCCCTGAGGTGTCTGCACCTCCCAGAGCCTGCTGCGGTCAGGTGTTTCCACCACCTCCCCGGACGCGTTGCACAGCTTGATGGTATTCTTGGCAGGCACCGCCGCAATAGCCGCCCCCTTCGCCTCCGCCACACGGATGGTCTCAAGGATGGTCTTTTCTGAGACCAGCGGCCTTGCCGCATCATGCACCAGGATAATATCATCATCTGACGGCTCCGTGGCCGCCTGAATCCCGTTCCACACGGAATACTGCCTCTCAGAGCCGCCAGCCGTCACCTGCCACGGCTTCAGCCCGAACTTCTTGTCTGCCTTCTCCAGCATCTCCGTCACAAAATCCACCTCATGGGCCGCCACTACTACCACCAGCCTGTCAACAGCCTGGCAGCGGGAGAATCTGGCCAGGGTGCGTACCAATATGGGCACCCCCTCCAGTTCCACCAGCACCTTGTTCATGCCTGCCTGCATCCTTTTACCCTTGCCTGCCGCCGGAAAAATTGCTGTTACCACCTTCACACCTCCGCAATCTTATAACGCAATCTTATAACGCAATCACAAAACAGCATTATCACAAAATAATCCCCTGTACAGAATCAGGGGCCGGGAAAGCTCACCGCCAGCCCGCAGCCCCTGATATCAACCACTATTTCCTTGAAAAAATTTCCGCCGCCCGCACAGCCTACACCGTCACAGGCTTGGCAAAAATCATGCGCCCGGCAGATGTCTGCAAGGCAGACGTAACCTCCACCTGTATCGCCTCATTCAGATGATAGCGGCCATTCTCCACCACAATCATGGTGCCGTCATCCAGATACGCCACACCCTGGCCATGCTCCTTGCCTTCCTTGACAATGGTAACATGCATGCTCTCCCCTGGTATGACCACAGGCTTCACCGCATTGGACAAGTCATTGATGTTCAGCACAGGCACCCCCTGCAGCTCTGACACCTTGTTGAGATTGTAATCATTGGTAATAATCTTGCCGCCCAGCTGCTGCCCCAACCGTACCAGCTTGGAGTCAACCTCTGCGATATCGTCAAAATCCTGATTGATTATCTCCACCTGCAAGCCGCTTTCGGTACGGATTTTCTGGAGGATATCCAGGCCCCGCCTGCCCCGGACACGCTTCAGCGCATCTGCGGAGTCAGCAATATGCTGCAGCTCCTCCAGCACAAAGACCGGTATCAGGAGCTTGCCATCCACGAAACCCGTCCGGCAGATATCAGCGATGCGTCCATCAATAATCACGCTGGTATCCAAAAGCTTGCAGCCCACATAGCTGCCATGATTGGCGGCAGCCGCCCTGGCAGCAGCCTCCATGCCGGCCTCCGGCCCGCAAAACGCATCAGATGCGCTGCCGGCAGCGTCCTGGGCAGCAGCCTCAGCCTGTGCTTTCGGCTTCTTTTTCAGCTTGAGCATGCGCCCCAGCAGTTCGCCAATCTCCTTTTGCTTGCGCACAACGATATGAATGCCAAGATAACCGAAAACGATGCTGAACACCACCGGTATATAGTCGCCTACCACCGGTATGTTGGAAAATGCCCCGCCTAATAAATTTGCAATTATAAGTCCAATAGCCAAACCGGCAACCCCGGCAATCACATCCTGCAACGGCATCTTGCTGAGCTGCCCTTCGACCCACACGGAAAACCTCTGCAAAGTACCGGCCACAAATGGCGAAATCAGATAGCCCACAGCAGCGCCCACCGCCATGCCCAGGGCTATCAGAAGCACGTTGGCCATAGTCAGCTTGTAAAGCCCCATAGAAGCCTTCAGCACCTCAGTGCTGATAAGCTCTGTCAGCACAGGGCTGGCAAGATGCACTATGACACCGCCAATCACCGCCAATAATGCAGTAACAAAAAAACGAATAACCTTTACCAGCATTCCCTCTCACCTCCTTTCATCATCGCAACAAAGCCAATATATAGCAAAAAGATGAAAATCATCTGTATGCCCTTCCTCAGCAAGGCAGGAACCTCTTCCCCTGCCTCCTCCGCCATGCCCCTGCACAGCCTACACAAAAACAGCCTGTCACGGAAACAGGCTGCATACTGCTCAATCAGCCGCCCTGGCGGCATAGCGCAATACAAAACTCATCTATGGTTATTATCAAGCTTTTCCATCATCCAGGCCTCGGCCCCTTCCGTAGGCAGTCCCAGGGCAAAGGACAGCTCGCTGACGAATATCTGCCGCGCCAGTTCCAGCAGGCGCTTCTCGCCGCCGGATATGCGCTTGCGCTTGTCCTGCAAAATCAGATTGCGGATGACCGCCGCAACCTCCAGGATATCCCCTGTCTTCAGGCGATTAAGATTGCTGTGAAACCTCTTGTTCCAGCTGCCCAGGGGGCGCTCCGGCTCCTCCAGCAGCACCTCTGCCACCCTCTCAATCATCTCTGGCGGTGAAATCTGCCGCAGGCCGATACCATCCGCGTTATCAGTAGGAATCATTATCCTGATGTCGCCGACAGGCAGCTGCAAGATAAAATACTGCTTGACCTGCCCCATAATCTCGCACTCTTCAACACCGGCTATCTCCCCTGCACCATGCATAGGATAGACTACCCTATCACCAACCTGTAACAAAATCACACCCCCTCTTATAAATCAACCATACAAAACGATTATAGCACAAATTAATTCACAAGAAAAGAAGTAATTTTATCATACATGCAAATTTCTGTCAATACAGATTATTATAACATGTTATTGCCCCCTGCCATCAATCCCTGGGCATGGCGTAGCGGAGGGCTTCTGTCAGGTCGGCAGCCCCGTAGAGGGCAATCCCTTCCACAGTCCTTTCCTTCTTCAGCTGCTCGCAGTTCTTCCTGGGCAGGACGGCACTGGTGAAGCCCAGCCGCGCCGCCTCCCTGAGCCTGCCCTCCGCCTGGCTCACCGCCCTGACCTCCCCGGAGAGCCCCACCTCGCCAAAGACGATGGTCTGAGGGCGCAGGCGGCGGTTGGCAAAGCTGGAGGCCATCGCCACGCAGATGCCAAGGTCTGCAGCCGGCTCGTCAATGCGCAGCCCCCCTGCCACCTTCACAAAGACATCACAGGCACCGATGGCAAGATGCACCCTTTTCTCCAGCACCGCCAGAAGAAGCTGGATGCGCTTGATATCCACCGAATCCGAGGTACGGCGGGGAGGCACATAAGGGGTCTGGGCCACCAGTGCCTGCACCTCCACCAGCAGGGGCCGCGTCCCCTCCACTGTGGGCACGATGATGCTGCCTGCCTCCTCCGTCCGCTCCGACAGGAACAGCCGGGAGGCATCCGGCACATCAATCAGACCCGTATCGCGCATCTCGAAGATGCCTATCTCGTTGGTGCTGCCGAAGCGGTTCTTCACCGCCCGCAGCAGGCGGTACTCGGAACTGCCGCCCCCCTCGAAATACAGCACGGTATCCACGATATGCTCCAGTACCCTGGGCCCCGCCAGGGTGCCGTCCTTGGTCACATGCCCCACCACGAAGACGGCGATGCCGTTGGTCTTCGCCAGCCGCAAAAGCTCCACGGCGCACTCCCTGACCTGGCTGACGCTGCCCGGCGCACTCTGCACATCGGGACGGAAGACAGTCTGGATGGAATCTACCACCAGAAGCTCCGGCTTCAGCTGTTCCACATGCTGCCCGATATGCTCCAGATTCGTCTCGCTGACAACCAAAAGCCCCTCCTGCACCGCTGCCAGCCTGTCAGCCCGCATGCGCACCTGACGCACGCTTTCCTCCCCTGTCACATAGAGCACCTTCCTGCCCATAGCAGCTTCATTGGCGCACACCTTCAGGGTCAGGCTGGATTTGCCGATGCCCGGGTCCCCCACAATCAGCACCATTGAGCCGGGGATAATGCCTCCCCCCAGCACCCTGTCCAGTTCCTGGGAGCCCGTAGTCATGCGTGGCAGGTCCTCCACGGTCACCTGGCTGATAGGGCGCGGCACGCCGCTCTCGGAGAGGCCCAGGCTCAGGCCCCGTGACTGCTTCTTTTCCTCCCGGATGATTTCCTCCACCATAGTATTCCACTGGCCGCAGCCGGGACACCTGCCCAGCCATTTTGCTGTATCATAGCCGCAGCTCTGACACACGTACATGGTCTTTCTCTTTGCCATCACTCACCTACTCCATCTCTGCCACAACCTTGCCGCCAGCCTGATGGTCCACCTGCCCAGCCAGGCCACGGCAATACCGAAACTCAGCAAAAAATTCAGCAGGGAATCCAGCGCCCCCCTGCTCACGGGGCCGCTGCCCCTGCCTTCCAGCAGCTTTCCTCCTGCTCTGCGCTTCTCCATCATGAAAACTCCGCCAGGGTACTGAACAGGGATCTGACCAGCTTTGTCCTGGGCTCCGGCGGCATGTTCTCATAAGCTGACTTGATTGCCTGCAGCAGGAGGGAACATTCCCTGGTGGAAATCATCTGGTGCTGAATCATGTAATGCAGCATCGCCTTGATCTCCACAAATTCCGTATCGGCAGCGATTTTTTCCAGCATTTCCTGATAAATAATATTCCTGAAAGGAACCCGCACTACCCGGATAAAGCCCCCCAGCCCCCGACGTGACTCCACGGAAAAGCCCTTGTCATGGGTGAAGCGGGTATTCAGCACATAGCTTATCTGGGAGGGGGCGCAGGATATCTCATCGGCAATATCCGTCCGCCTCAGCTCCACCTGTCCGGTCTGCTGCTCCGCCAGCCGTGTCAGGATATAATCCTCTATCAAATCTGCAATATTACTGCTCATACTAACACCTTATTCCTTAAAACGAATTGACAATTTGACCTTTCCTATATTATATTTGACATTTTGACATTACGCAAGCACTTTTTTCTGCAAAAGCAGCATACCATGCCAGTTGCTTCCTTTATTATAAAAAATAAGCGCAGCTGCCAGGGGCAATCCCCCGGTAGCTGCGCTTTTCTCGCACTTTTATTTTCTTGTAACGCTAAAGCCGGTTGCAAAGCTGCCTGGTGATACAGGGCACCTGTCAGCCGTTATTAGCGGCGTGAATCTGCTCCTTGGCCTGCTGCATCGCCTGCATAGCTCCGCCCACGTCATTATGGATGTTCTCCATCGCATTGATGATGCCGCCTGCGTGGTTCTGGATAGCCGTCATGGCAGTGTTCATATTGGCAAGGACCACATCAAACAGCTGATTCGCATAACGCTCCACATCTGCCTTCATCTGGGCAGCCTCCCTTTCGGCAGACTCCCTTGCCTGCTTTGCCTGCGCCTCGGCACCTTCCGTCAGCTCCTTTGCCTTAGCCTCGGCACTTTCTACAACTTCCTTTGCCTTGGCATTGGTTGCCTCCATGATATCCCTTGCCTGCTCATTTGCCTGCAGCACCAGTGCATGCTCGTCCAGGGTCTTCTGGGCCAGGCGCTTTGCCTTTTCCACAATTTCCTCAGCCTCTTTATTTGCCTTGGCAATAAGCTGCTCCGACTCAGTCTGGGCAGCCCCGATAATCTCTTCCCGGCGGCGGCATACTTCCATAGCATCGCTGACCTCCCGGGGCAGCTCCTGACGCAGCTTGTCCATCAGATGAAACAGCTCATCATCCTTGATCATTACCCTGTCCACCAGGGGCATGCGGCTTGCACCTGCCACATAATCCTCAATCTCTTCCAATACGGCATCAATCTTCAACATAGCATCGCCATTCATTGCAATTACCACCTTTTATATAACACTCAGCTGTGCAAAGCAATTACTGTCACACAGGATTCTTTCCATTTAAATATTCTACCACCTCATGAGGCACCAGCCGGGAATAATCCCCCTGGAAGCGGATAATCTCCCTTACCACCGAGGAACTGTAGCTGTTGTACTCCGGCTTGCCCAGAAGGAACATGGTATCTAGCTCCGGGTGCATGGACTTGATAATCTGTGCCTGCCCCTGCTCGTACTCGTAGTCCGTCACGGAGCGCAGCCCCCTGACAATCACCTGGATATCATTGGCAATCATGTACTCTGCCAGAAGCCCGTCAAAGGCCACCACCTTTGCATTGGGAATATCTGCCACCGCGCTCCTGAGCAGCTCCATGCGCTCCTCCGTCTGCAATAGCGGTGTCTTTCTGATATTGTTGAAAACGCCGATGTACAGTTCGTCAAAAATCCTTGCCGCCCTCTGAAATATATCCACATGCCCCAAAGTAACAGGGTCAAAGCTTCCCGGACAAATCGCTCTCTTCATTCTGCATCCTCCCTGCCGGCCTCCGGCGGCAAATGATAAAAACCAATCCGTGTGGTCCTGCCATAACGCTGCTCCCTGACCAGGCGCAGCCTGCCCGTGGCTGGCAAGGCTGCCTCATCGCCGCCATATTCCACCACTACGATGGCATCAGGTGCCAGAATCTCACCCTCGTCCAGGTATTCCAGCAGCCTGTGTGCCATCCCCTGATGATAGGGCGGGTCACAAAAGACCAAATCAAAGCGCTCTCCCTGCCCGGCAAGGCGTTGCAAACAGGCAAAGACATCGCCCTTCAGCACCCTGCACCTGTCAGAAAGGCGCGTGTGCTCCGCATTGAAGCTGATAATATCCGTTGTTGCCTTGTCAATAAAGACGCAACTGTCAGCCCCCCGGCTCAGGGCCTCCAGCCCCAGCGCCCCGGTGCCGGCAAAAACATCCAGCACCCTGCCGCCCGTATCGCCGCCCAGGATGCTGAAAAGTGACTCCTTCACCCTGTCCGATGTAGGCCTGGTATTCATCCCCCTGGGGGTTTTCAGATTGCAGCCCTTGGCTGTGCCGGTAATAATGCGCATAAAAAAACCTCAAAAAACAAATTCTTTCCTATTTTAACATATTTTTGGTGATAATTGAATAAAATTTTTAGCCTATTTTACCATAATCAGTATAAATTGTACACGATTTTAATACAGCCGCTGCAGCACATCATCATCCATCCTGAAGGTGTGCTCCGCTGCCGGGTAGGTACCGGCCTTCACTTCCTCATCATAGGCGCGGAAAGCAGCCTTCATCTGCTCCCCCAGCTCTGAAAAATGCTTCACGAACTTAGGCTTGAAGCCGCTGAACAGCCCCAGCATGTCCTGATAAACCAGGATCTGGCCATCACAGCCGGCACCTGCCCCGATGCCGATAGTAGGGATATCCAGCCTGGAGCTGATGAGTTCCGCCAGCTTGGCCGGGATGCACTCCAGCACCACGGCGAAGGCTCCTGCCTCCTGAATGGCCAGGGCATCCTCCACCAGCTTTTTGGCGCCTTCCTCGCTCTTGCCCTGCACCCGGTGCCCTCCCAGGGCATTGACGGACTGCGGGGTTAGGCCCAGATGTGCCATCACCGGGATGCCTGCATCGGTAATGGCCTTAATCTGCGGGCAGACTGCGGCTCCCCCCTCCAGCTTGACGGCATTGGCACGGCCTTCCTTCATCAGCCTGCCTGCATTCATCACCGCCTGCTCCACTGATACCTGATAGGACATGAAAGGCATATCGATAACCACCATAGTATCGCTGCAGGCGCGGGCCACAGCCCCGCCAAAGGTAATCATATCCTCCATAGTGACTGAGATGGTATCAGGCAGCCCCAGCATCACGTTGCCCAGGGAATCCCCCACCAGGATAGCATTGATGCCGGCTTCCTCCTCCAGCCTGGCTGTGGAATAATCATAGCAGGTCAGCATGGAAATCTTCTCGCCCTTCTGCTTCATTGCCAAAAAAGTTGCCACGGTGTTTTTCATTTAGCTTCGTCCTTTCTTCCCGCCTGCAGCAGTTCCGCCGCAGCCGCCTCAATACCTTTTCTATATTCCTCGTCCAAAAAAGCCCTGATGGAGGTATCGTCATAATCATTATTCCTGGCCCTGGCCAGCTGCAAGAGCCGCCTGGAAAGCAGCAGGTACAAAAGCCTGTCCTCACCAGCCTCAAAAATTGCCAGATGCTTGGCCAGGGTCCCGGTGTCCCCCCGCTGCACAGGCCCCGTCAGCGCCCTGACCGCTCCCTTGGCCGCCACATGGGCGGCATTACCCAGAAACAGCGGCTTCAGCGCCTCCTGCGCCGCCTCTGGCGGGAAGCCGCACTCTTCCAGCATCCTTCTGCTTTCATCAAAGAGCGCCACTACCTGGTTGCTGACAATGGCGGCTGCCGCGTGGTACTTCGCCTTGCAGCCTGCCCCGATAGGCTGCACCCTGAGCCCGGCAGCTGTCAGCCATGCCAGCATAAAATCCCTGCGCCCGGCAGAGCCCTCAAGGGTAAAAAAAACATCCGCCAGCTCGCTATAAGCATGAAACCTGTCGCTGATAGCAAAAAGCGGATGAACAGAATATCCATAGGCCCCTGCCGCCTCAATTCCCGGAAAGGCAGCCTCTGCCGTCATGGCACCACTGGCATGACAAAAAATCTTTCCCTGAATACTGCCGGCTGACCGGCACAGCTCCCCATAGCAGGATGCAATCGCATCATCGGGAACCGTCAAAAACAGCACATCGCTATCTGCCAGCAAATCACTTGCACCCTCGTAAATGTCCGCTGCCGTAAACTCGGCGGCTTCCCTGGCTGACTGAATATTGCGGCTGTAATAGCCTGTAACTTCAACACCGTGCCGGCTGAAATACTTTCCCAGGGTAACCCCTGCCTTGCCGGCACCAATAAAACCAATCCTCATAAGCATCACCCCTCTAGTATGGTGATGTGCTGCCCGGAATATCAGGAAAAAATCTTGCAGAAAATCATAGTACAGTTTCCATACAGAATACCGTCCATCACCTGCAATACTACCACACACACCGGCAAAAGTAAAGCGGGACAAAGCAAAAAACGGCACCGGCCAAAGCCCCGCAAGGCCCTGCCGCTGCCGTTCCTGTTTTATTTCAGGCAGTCTCACTTCGCTGCCGCGCCAATCTTCTTGTCCATGCCCTTGATATGGCTCTGCAGCCACACAGCCAGAAAGTCCAGGATTTCCAAAAGGCCTTCCTGCTGGTTCACATCGATTTCCTTCAGATTGTAGGAATTAAGCTTGTTGATGAACTGGGTATGCTGATGCAGCTGGCTGAAGCGCTTAGGATAATTGATGCTCTTCATGTACTCTTCCTCGTGGTTGAAGTGGTACTTGGTATAGTCCCTCAGTTCCTCCAGCACCGCCACAATCGCATCATATTTATCCGTCACAAACTGATTTTTCAGCAAATCATAGGCGCGGTTCGCTATCTCAAAAAGCTTGGCGTGCTCTTCATCAATAAAATCAATACCCGTATAATAATCCTTGGTAAACTCATATTTCATAATTAATGCCCCCAATCTATGATATATGCACCATTATTATACACGATTATCTACAAAATTGCACTATTCTAAAAAAACTAATCTGACATAAGTCGGAAATTATTCCATGACAAAATTTCTCCCAGAAAATATTTTTTTCTTGACAAAATTGCCAGAAAGCATTATACTAATATCTGTTGTGAGTCACACAGCAAATAAAATGAAATATAGGGGTATCGCCAAGTTGGTAAGGCACTGGATTCTGAATCCAGCATGCGTTGGTTCGAGTCCAGCTACCCCTGCCATTGATTTTTCAGCCGTTCCGACAGGGACGGCTTTTTTGCGTCTCTAAATTCGTGCAGGGGAGCTATCAGAAGGTATCAGCGATACGCCAATGGGCGGAAAGACAATGCCAATCCCTGCTCATAGCCACTATAGCAAACAGCTCCCCACCAGCCTCCCGGCTTCCCTGTTCAAGCTCTACGTTACCTGAACAACGCATACAACTTCGCGAATTAACAAACTCGTCAGTCAGACCTTTTTATAGAGTGCCATGACACTCTATAAAAAGGTCTGACAGTAAATTTATGCCCCAGCCTCAGAACTTTTTCGGTTGCACAAACAACGCCTTGATGGTGATATTGACCTTCTTCACCACCATGCCGGTCATATACTCCACATCCTTGCGCACCTGCGCCTGCAGCTTCTGCACCAGGGTAGGGATATGCTTGCCATAGCTGATGACCACATCGCAGCCGATGACGATACCGGCAGACTCAAAGCCTACCTCTCCATCCCCCTTGTAGACATGCTCCACCCGCACGTCAGCCACCTTGGTGACATTCTCCCCGTCCACCAGCAGCTTCCTGACGATTGCCTTGATAGCCCAGTCGTCAATAATCAGCTTGCCATAATAGCTGAACACAGGCCGCACGATGGACTTTTCCCCCAGATGGCGGCGCCGCCCGTCCTCCCGCCTCTTTTTCAGCAGGGAATTAATCGGGTCCACCAGATAGCCGGAAAAATGCGGCTTCAGCTCAATAGTCGGCACCGGGATGATATGCTTTCCCTCCCGCAGCCTGTGGAAACGCGCCTTGTCCATCTCGGACTGGGTGGCGATATCCTCTATATGCACGAAGCGGGAAACCTCCGGCAGCTTCAGTGCCTTGGCAATCTTGCTGGCCATGTTCTCAGAAGTCCCCAGAATCAGAATCCGCACCGGCTTCGTTTCCTCAATGGCCTTGCGGACTTCCTCCGCATGTCCCGGCAGCACGAATATGGCACGCTTTACCGCCAGCACCTTGTTCTGCTCCCTTTTGGCAGACTTGCCGGCAATAATCTTGCCATTCTTTATCAGCAGGCCATCATCAATAATGGCATCAGCCTGATTGTTATGGGCAACCAGCAGGGCACGATGGCTCTTTCCGGTGCCGCTTGGCCCCACTAAAGCAATAACCTCCATAATAATATCCTCCAAACTCCCTGTCACGCCCTGCAACAGCTAAAAAACTAACTTCAATGCCGCAAAGTGCCGCCCGGAACCAGACTACAGCTGCGGCTCCCTATAAAGTTCCTCCGCGTACTCGTCAGGCACCGTAAACTCCCCCAGGAATTTCGGCAGCCTGCCTGCAATACCATGAAAATCAGAGCCGCCCGTCACCAGCAGATGGTACTTGTCCGCCATCTCCAGGTAGCGCTTCGTATCTTCCTCAGTATGGCTGGGATAAAGGGCCTCAATGCCCTCGATGCCCTTTTTCAGGAGCTCCTCCACCAGCCCGTCATCCTTTACCAGCTTGGGATGTGCCAGCACTGGCGTACCGCCGCTGTTTTTAATCAGGTCGATAATCTCATCCGGCTCCAGCCTGTAATGGGACACGTAGGCAGGCTTGCCCTTTTCCAGCAGCTGGGCAAAAGTATCTGCCACAGTCGGAAAATAACCTTTCTTCACCATGGTCTGAGCAATATGGGACCGGCTGATGGAGGTGCTGCCATCGGCAATCTCCAGCACATCAGTCTCGCTTATATCGTAGCCCAGCCCCTGCAGCTTTTCAATCATCGTTGAAAACCTGGTCCAGCGCCCCTCCACCACATCGTTGAGCCTGTCCACCAGCTCCTTGTTGTAGATGTCGATGTTGTAGCCGAGAATATGAATTTCACTGGTCTCATGGTGGGCACTGAACTCAATGCCCGGAATAATCCTTATGCCCGGCTGAGGATAAAGCCCGTGCTCATAAAGCTGGCACAATCCTGCCACCGTATCATGGTCCGTAATGGCAATATAGCTAAGACCAGCTTCCCTGGCAGCCTCCACCAGCTCCTCCGGAGCCAGCAGGCCGTCAGAGCAGCTGGTGTGGGTATGTAAATCGCTTGACATCAGTTTATACCTCTAATCATACCTTCGCATATTCTGTATATTCGCTTTCGCTGGGGTAAAATCCTGCTTTGGGAAAAAATTTTCCCGGAACTTACCCTGACGGACAGCCTTACTCATTGAGCAAAATCCGCTCCACCTTGACAGCTTTCCTGGAAGCGTTATCTATCTCTACCAGCAGCGCCGAATAAACGGCAGGGCCTTCTGCCAGCTCGAACCGCACTGGCATGCAGGTAGTGAACTTCCTGATGATAATTTCCGGCTTTACTCCCAGCACGGAGTTCCAGGGGCCGCACATGCCCAGGTCGGTAATATAGGCCGTTCCCTGAGGCAGTATCCTCTCATCGGCAGTCTGCACATGGGTATGGGTTCCCACCACCGCCTGCACCCTGCCGTCCAGGTAAAATCCCATCGCCATCTTTTCCGAGGTGGTTTCCCCATGAAAATCCAGAATAAAAATATCCGCCCGGTCACCAATCTCCGACAGGATATCCTCTATCTTCTGAAAAGGGCAGTCCATCTCAGGCATAAAAGCCCGGCCTGACAGGTTGATGACCGCCACATTGGCAGACCGGAAAGGATAGATGCACCATCCCTTCCCCGGCGCCCCCTCCGGGTAATTGGCCGGCCTCACCAGATACGGCTCCTCATCAATAAAGCCGTACACCTCCCTGTTATCCCAGATATGGTTGCCGGAGGTGACAATATCCGCGCCCCCCCTGTACAGCTCATCCAGGGACTTGCGGCTGATGCCCTTGCCCCCGGCAGAATTTTCGCCATTCACAATTACCAGGTCAATGCCCCTGCTCTGCTTCAGCTCACGGGTATAGCGGTCAAATGCCCTGCGGCCACTGCGCCCTACCACATCGCCTGCGATTAAAATCTTCAAAGTCTTTCCTCCCGGTGCCTAATAGACCATGACCCTGCCTTCCTCGCGGATGCCCACCATATTCTCATGAATATGGTTTTTCCTCAGAAAACGTATCCTGTGGTCGATCATCTCTGACTGATTAAAAAGCACATCTTCATCTATATTGTTCACTGTATCAGCCAGCAGCAAATCATCAAAATTATCCCTGATTACACTAACCAGGATATCCAGTTCTGCCCTGGACAGGCTATCTATATCACGGAAAATGCGCAACGCCCCCTTGGCGTAAAAAAACGCCAGCTTCGCACTGCTGAATCCTTCCAGTTCATGGTAAAGCCTCATGCTGTCAGTAATCATCCTGTCAGCCTTCTTCATGCGTTCCTCTGACGGAACGTCCTTCAGGGTAAAATCCAGCCAGACGCCGCTATCCTCAGAGTCCAGCGTTACCTTTGCCATTTCAGGAAAACACATCAGAATCGATGCCACCAGCTGCACACCGTCCATCGCAGCCTCGCTGGGGGTAACTCCTGTCTTCTTCTCGCCCATAATCTTCCTCCTTTTCATGCCTGACGAAGATTACTATCCATTATTTATTACAATTATCCAACATTCTAAAACAAACTGCAATACTTTTCTTATCAGCTTCTATTTTTATGCATCATTTTAATGAAAAGGAGCTGCCATCCCTCGACAACAGCCCCACTCATTTGCCAATACTTATTTCGCGTAATCAACTACACGGGTTTCACGGATAATAGTAGCCTTTATCTGGCCAGGGTATTCCAGCTCAGCCTCAATCTTCTTGACAATGTCGTGCGCCAGGGTAATGGCACCTGCATCATCAACCTTGTCCGGCTTGACCATCACGCGGATTTCGCGGCCTGCCTGTATGGCAAAGCAGCGCTCGACACCGTTGAAGCCCTCGGCAATCTCCTCCAGGCGGGTAAGACGCTTCAGGTAAGCTTCCAAGCTCTCACGGCGGGCCCCAGGACGGGCAGCGGAAACGGCATCAGCCGCAGCTACCAGCACAGCCTCCACAGTATTCGGCTCCACATCGCCATGATGTGCCATAATAGCATTGATGACATCCTTGGACTCACGATACTTCTTGGCCACATCTGCACCGATGGTAACGTGGGTGCCCTCCACCTCGTTGTCGATGGACTTACCAATATCGTGGATAAGGCCGGCACGCTTGGCCAGCATCACATCCACCCCCAGTTCCGCAGCCATCATGCCTGCCAGGTGGGACACCTCCACGGAGTGATTGAGCACATTCTGTCCGTAGCTGGTACGATAGCGCAGGCGACCCAGGAGCTTCACCAGCTCCGGGTGCAGGCCATGCACGCCTGTATCAAAGGTAGCCTGCTCTCCGGCCTCCTTGATGCGCTGCTCCACCTCCCGGCGGGCCTTCTTGACCATATCCTCGATGCTGGTAGGATGAATACGCCCATCGGCAATCAGCTTCTCCAGAGCAATCCTTGCCACCTCCCGGCGCACCGGGTCAAAGCCCGACAGGATGACAGCCTCCGGGGTATCATCAATAATCAGGTCAATGCCGGTCATGGTCTCCAGGGCACGGATATTGCGTCCCTCACGGCCAATAATGCGGCCCTTCATCTCATCATTAGGCAATGCTACCACAGAAACCGTGGTTTCTGCCACATGGTCAGCAGCACAGCGCTGGATAGCCATAGAAATGATATTCCTGGCTTTCTTCTCAGCTTCGTCCTTGGTCTGCTGCTCATAATCCTTAATCATCATTGCCTTCTCATGCTGCAGCTCTTCCTCAACCTCGGCCAGCAGCATAGCCTTTGCTTCCTCCGTGGTCAGGCTGGAAATGCGCTCCAGCTCCGTCTTCTGCTTCTCGTGCAGCTCATTGATGGCAGCCTGGCTCTTTTCCAGCCTGGCTTCCTTGGCAGAGATGGCCTCTTCCTTCTTTTCCAGGGAATCCAGCTTGCGGTCAAGGTTTTCCTCTTTGGATACCAGACGGCGCTCCTGCCGCTGCAACTCGTTGCGGCGGTCACGGGTTTCACGATCTAATTCCTGACGAAGACGATGTACGTCTTCCTTTGCTTCTAACAGCTTTTCCTTCTTTGCAGCCTCGCCCTTGGACTCTGCGGCTCTGATAATGCGCTTTGCCTCCTCCTCAGCAGAGCCGATCTGCTTCTCAGCAGCCTGCTTGCGCATCATATAGCCCCCAGCACCGCCTGCCGCCAGGGCAACAACTGCTGCAAGTATAATCTCAATGATAATAACACACCTCCCCTTCTTAAAATTTTTTGCCATTTCATGGCGTAAATTATCATTTAGCGGCTGTGACTACACACAACCATACCATTCTATTTTACGAATTATTAGGATTAAAGTCAAGAAGTTAAATTTCAGTTTGTCGTAGTGCTTACTCGTTACTTAGTGCACATACTGATGATGTAGTTTGATAGTTCGTGGACTCTGTTCAGACATTTAAAAGGGACAGGTAGCGGCAGTACCCATAGAAAACTCGCTCTCGCTCTTAGCACAGCCTCGCGCTTCTAAGCTCCTGCGTCGCTTACGCTCGCACTCGCTAAGAAGCGAGGCTGCACTCAAGGTTTTCTTTGGGTACATGCC
>JALFXV010000053.1 GCA_022786545.1 Selenomonadaceae bacterium | reverse complement strand
AGATAGATGCGGTGGTGCATTTTGCGGCTAATTCCCTGGTGGGTGAGTCCATGACCAATCCGCTGAAGTATTTTAACAACAATGTCTATGGTATGCAGGTATTGCTGGAGGCCATGGTGCGCCACGGCGTTGACAAGATTGTTTTTTCTTCTACGGCAGCTACCTATGGCGAGCCGGAGAGGATTCCTATAATGGAGGATGACCGCACGGAGCCTACCAATCCTTATGGTCAGTCCAAGCTGATTATGGAAAAGATGATGAAGTGGGTGAGCCTGGCCAATGGCATCAGATATGTTTCCCTGCGCTATTTCAATGCGGCAGGTGCCATTGAGGATGGCTCTATCGGTGAGGACCACCATCCGGAAACCCACCTTATTCCGCTGATTTTGCAGGTACCCCTGGGCAAGCGCGAGCATATTACAATCTTTGGCGATGATTATCCAACGCCGGATGGAACCTGCCTGAGAGATTATATCCATGTGCTGGATTTGGCAGATGCCCATGTGCTGGCCGTTGATTATCTCCGCAAGGGGGGCGAGAGCAATATTTTCAATCTTGGTAATGGCCAGGGCTTTTCCGTCAAGGAAATGATTGAGGCTGCCGAGGAAGCAACCGGGCACGAGATCAAGGTTGAGATTGGTGCACGCCGGGCAGGGGATCCTGCCCAGCTTATTGCTTCCAGTGAAAAGGCGCGCAGCGTGCTGGGCTGGAAGCCTAGGTTTACTGATGTCAGGGCGGTGATTGGCACAGCCTGGAAATGGCATCAGCAGCATCCTGATGGATATAGCAAATAATGGAATTGTGCAGTTTAACCCCTCATTTTACAAAAATATTTGACATGATTCCATTATTATATATATTCAGCTTTGACAGATGTTAAGCTGAAAAAGGTCTTTCAAGCCAGTATTTATGTGGCTTGAGAGACCTTTTTACATAAAATAATTGACATGATTATATAGTTTTTGCTATAATTATATAGCTGTGGAGAGGTGTCCGAGTGGTTTAAGGAGCCGGTCTTGAAAACCGGTGATGTCGCAAGGCACCGTGGGTTCGAATCCCACCCTCTCCGCCATATTTCGGAGCAGTACTCAAGAGGCTGAAGAGGACGGTTTGCTAAATCGTTAGAGTCGCAAGGCTGCGGAGGTTCGAATCCTCTCTGCTCCGCCATTTTGCTTATGTGCCCTTCGGATTTATGCCGGGGGGCTTTTTTGTGCGGAAATTTTGCGTTATAATAAAGTCAGCTTTATGAAGGGGAGTATCGGGCACAAGAGGGGAGTGCCGATATCAAAAAACAATTAAAATGAAGTATTTGGAGGCGGTATATTATGAAATTTGCAATTGCAGGCTCCGGCGGCACAGGCGGCGTGCTGGGAGCGTATCTGGCAAAGGCTGGCAACGATGTGACATTTCTTGCCAGGGGCAGGCATCTGGAGGCAATCCGGGAGAAGGGGCTGACCTTGGAAAGCCTGCATAACGGCAATTTTACGATTTCGCCTGCCAAGGCATGCACTATGGCTGAGTATGCTGACACGCCTGATGTACTGCTGGTGTGTGTCAAGTATTATGATATTGATGCTGCTATAGAGCTGGCAAGGCGTACAGCAGGGGAGGACACCATTATCCTGCCTATCCTGAATGTCTATGGCACAGGAGGCGTCATGCAGGCGGCCCTGCCGGATAGCCTGACGGTGCTGGATGGCTGCATGTATGTTTTCGGCATGATTAAGGAGCCGGGGGTTATCAGCCAGCCTCAGTCCATCCTGAGGGTGTTTTACGGCTTTCGCAAGGGGCAGGACAGGCATCTGGAAGCCAAGGCAAGGGAATTGGAGCAGGTATTTAAGGCAGCCGGTATCGAGGGGCATTTTACGGATAATATTGCCGCTGACCATTTGCAGAAGTTCAGCTTTGTTTCGCCTATGGGGGCGGCTGGCCTGTATTTTGATGCCAAAAGCGAGGACTTTCAGCAGGAAGGCCAGGTGCGTGATACCTTTGTGGGGCTTATCAGGGAGGTGCAGGCCATCGGTGATGCTATGGGGCTGACCTTCAAGAGCGACCTGGTTAAATCCGGCCTGAAGCTGATTGATGCCTTCAAGCCGGGAGGCATGACCTCCATGCAGCGGGATGTGGCCGCAGGCCGCCAGTCGGAGTTTGCCGGGCTGGTGGACAGCATTGTGGAGCTGGGGAAGAAGCTGAATGTGCCGACTCCGTATTATGAGAAAATCAGCCAGTGGGGCAAGGCACACAACATAAAGTGATGTAAAATAAAGCAGGCAGGAAGGGATAGCTAATGCTATCTCGGTCCTGCCTGTTGCATTTTATAATATTCAATTTATTGGTGCTTGATTATATGGTAAAAAAATGAGATAATATGTAAAAATCAATTTTTTTAGATTCGCGGCAGAGGTGAATGGTGATGGAAAATGAGATTAGCTTGACTACAAAACCTGTTGGAAGCATAGCCGGGAGATTTTTTGTGCCGTCATATCAACGAGGATATAGATGGCGCAGCAACGAGGTAGTCAGGCTGCTGGAGGATATATTCAGGAATGGCAATGCCAGGTATTGCCTGCAGCCGATAGTAGTTCGTCATAATGCAGGCCGGTATGAATTGGTAGATGGGCAGCAAAGGTTGACAACCCTGTTTCTGATCTATCAATATATGTACAAAGAACTGGGCGGTGTGTTTGATGCACCGGCGTTTTCACTGGAATATGCCACTAGGGACAAGTCCGAAACATTTCTTAATGATATAGATTTGAGCAGGTGTGAGGAAAATATAGATTTCTGGTTTATGGGCAATGCCTACAAAACTATTAAAGAATGGTTCAGCTGTGCTGAAAAGCCGAAAAAGCGTGCATTTGAATTTGCTTCATATCTTGAGGACAATGTCAGCGTGATTTGGTATGAGGTGCATGGGATTGATGATGAGGAGGCTATTTCTCTGTTTGCTCGTTTGAATATAGGCAAAATTCCCCTGACCTGTGCTGAGCTGGTCAAAGCTATGTTCTTGAACCGGGACTGCTGGCAAGGTCAGCCGGAAATAAAGCGAGAAAAACAGGAAGAAATTTCCCTGCAATGGGATAGCATGGAAAATGAACTGCACAGGGATGCCTTTTGGGGATTTTTGACCAACGAGAAGCAGCATACATATCAGACTCGCATGGATTTGCTTTTGGAGCTGCTGACTTATGATTCTCAGGCAGAAAGCAGGGATAGATATGCGGCATTTTTTGCTATTGATGCGATGAGCCGTGATATGCCTCTAAATGATATATGGCATAAGTTACGAAAGATATTTTTCATGTTACAGGATTGGTTTGAAGATCATGAGTTATATCATAAAATAGGTTACTTGATTGCTTCCGGATTTGCTTCACTTAATGAAATTTTTGCTTTAGTTTCCCACAAGAAAAAAGATGAAATTGCGCAAATACTGGATGACAGGATAAGAGACAGCTTGCTTATTGGTGATCGCAATTACGGTGATTTGGAGTATACCAACCGCGATGACTACCAAAAAATCAGCCGTTTGCTGCTGCTGTTCAATGTGGAATCTGTAAGGCAGAATGGTGAAAGAACCCAATGGTTTCCTTTTGACAAGTTTAAGTATGGTCTGGACAATCAGGCAGCATGGAGCCTGGAACATATCCATGCACAGCATGCAGAGGGCTTAAATACCCAGGCTGCCTGGAAGGAATGGCTTGCTCGGCATGGCCGTGCCATCAAAGCACTGGGCGAGGAGAAAGAATATGCTGATCTGCTGGACAGGATACAGGCAGCCGTGGCTGATGGCAATCTTGGGCGGAATGATTTTGCCAGCTTGCAGCAGGAGATTGCAGGTGTGCTTTCACCGGCAGGCTACAAGGACGATTTGCACAGTATTGCCAATCTGGCGCTTTTGGATAGTAGCTTGAACGCAGTATTGAGCAATTCCACTTTTGCTGTTAAAAGAAATCATTTGCTGGAAAAGGACAAGCATGGCGAGTATATTCCTTTTTGCACCCGAAATGTTTTCCTGAAATATTATACCCCGTCGGAAGAATGTCAGCTGTATTTTTGGAGCATGGCAGATCGAAAAGCGTATGTGGATGCTATTAACGGAACATTGAAGGATTATCTGCTTGAACAGATCAAATGTGGACAGGAGGGAGCATAAGAAATGAATGCCAAATTATTGTCATTTTATGATATTTTTCATTCTGCCGAAGCTGAAGGAGAAAATGCTTTTCAGCTAAAAAGAATAGTTATTCCTATTATTCAGCGAGATTATGCTCAAGGCAGGAAAGTAACGGAGATAGAAAAAATACGCAGCCGTTTTCTGGATGCTTTGTATAGTGCGGTTACAGTGAAGCCAGTTGTACTGGATTTTGTTTATGGCAGCCTTGATGAGGATGGTACTTTAATTCCGTTGGATGGACAGCAGCGTTTGACCACTTTGTTTTTGCTCCATTGGTACGCTGCTAAAAAAGCAGGGATTCCTGATGATGAGTATGTTTTTTTAAAGGGATTTAGCTATGAAACACGTTATAGTGCCAGAGATTTTAGCCGGGAGCTGGTGGACTTTGCCCCAGAGTTCACAGATGCAATATCGGTTGAAATAAGCAATCAGGACTGGTTTCCGCTTTCCTGGAAAAAAGATGCCACCATCAGTTCCATGCTGGTTGTGCTGGATGCTATTCAGGAGAAATTTGCTTCTGTAGATGATTTATGGCAAAAATTGCGCGAGGGGGCCATAAAGTTTTATTTTTTGCCGATTAATGATATGGGGCTTACGGATGAAATCTATATCAAGATGAATTCTCGTGGCAAGCCCCTAACTTTATTTGAACATTTCAAGGCAGAGCTGGAACGGGAACTGCGCCTGACAGATGTGGCTACTGCCAAGCGAATAATCAGCAAAATTGACAGGGAATGGACAGATTTGCTGTGGCAATATCGGGATAGTGGCAACGGGCTGCCGGAAGATAGCGTGATTGATGACGAGTTTTTGCGGTATTTTCGTTTTATCTGTGATGTGATTTGCTATGAACAGGGAGAGTCTTTGGCTGGCAGGGAGGATGATGAATTTGACCTGATACAGAAATATTTTTCCCACAAACTAGAAAGGGTGGCTGCCAATATTAAGCTGCTGGAATGTTATTTTGATTGCTGGTGCAAAATTGCGGGTTATAAAAATCCTCAAGATTTTCTGACGGCATATATGAGTACCCGGCACGCAAGCGGCAAGATTTTGGTGGAAAAGCGGTATGATTTGGATATATTCGGGGACTGTTTGCGGTGTTATGGTGAAAGGACAGGCAATAATAATCGAATTTTTCCCTTGGGAAGATTTGTGCTTCTGTATGCAGTCACTATCTTTTTGTGCCAGCGCGGCATACGGGATAAGATGCCGGAGATGGCTGATGTACCAGAGGTGTCTGAGGATGATTTTGTCAGGCGGTTGAGGATAATCAATAATCTTATTCAAAATTCTGAATTTCAGATTAGTGACAGGACCAGCGGCAATCGTATGCCTGCTATTCTCAGAGCAGTCAGGGAGATTATGTTTACTGGCGTAGTCAAAGTGGAGAACAAGGATAATTTTAATGAGCATCAGCTGCTGGAGGAGAAAAATAAAATAGAATATCTGCAGAAACATCCTGAGGATACGGAAAAGGTATTTGCGCTGGAGGATCATCCGCTGCTTAGGGGCCAGGTGGGAATAGTATGGGATAATGATTTCAGTTATGGGGATAAATTTGCCCAATTATTTGTGTATGAAGCTGATAAAGCTGCTTGCAATTTTGATGCCATTGACTGTGCCTTGATGGCAATAGGCGATTATGGGCAGAACGAAAATAGCTGGCGTTATCAGTATGGCTCTGCCTCTGCTGCTCATCAGAAGGCGTGGGAGAATTTATTTCACAAAAGTAGAAATGGCGGCTTCAGCAGGACGAAAGCAGTTTTGCTTGCGCTCTTATCCAAGCTGGAATGTTATGAGACGGAGGCTTTGCGGTCTGTGTCTGATGAGTTTGTGGCCAAATGTGAGGCGGAACATTCTTATCCGTGGCGTTACTATTACATCAAGTACAGGGAATTCAGGCCTGGTTCCTTTGGCAAGATAGTCCGAGAGGTAGCGGATGATTGTTCTTACAGTACGTATATATTGACTACTCAGAGATATATTTCAATTAATACGTATATTCCATATTTTGCAGCAGCTAAAAATATGTTAAGTGCCAGTGGTACAGATGTTGCTTGTTCTTATACAGAACTGCCCCTTAATTTGAAAGCGCGGCTTGAAATGGGGAATATGCAGATTTCCTGGGATGGCGGTGCTTCATATCAGTTTATGTTTAAGAATCCATCAGGGGAATGGCAGACCAAGCTGTTTAGCATAACTAGGCAGAATGGCATTGACAGGGAAAACAGGGTGGAAAAGCTGGCCTCATGGCTGACCAAGTTGCTAAAAGAGAATTGATTTTGCTGCAAGAAAACGGACTACGGGAAAAGCCGTCATTGTGGCAAGGGAAATCATGTCAAGTAATGTAAACATAAAACGAGTCAGCCCCTTGCCTTTTTGACAAGGGGCTGACCACTATGATATCACGTTATGTTATTGCAGTAAATCCAAGGAACTACCAATGTTCTGATTGGCCTGAGCCAGCATGGATTGAGCTGATTGGGCGAGGACATTATACTTGGAGTAATCTGTCATTTCCTTGGCCATATCCGCATCGCGGATTACGCTTTCTGCAGCGGTGGTGTTTTCATGGGAGGTCACAATATTATCATTCATGTAATTTAAGCGCACTTCCTGAACCCCCAGGGTGGTTGCTGCATTGGCAAGGTACTTCAGAGCCTGGTCCAATGACTGGACAAACTTCAGGGCTTTTTCCCTGGTGCTGACGCAGGATGCAGTAGAGATTGCTCCCTTTGCAGGATACGGCCAGGTTTCTTCCCGCCAGAGGCGTTTCCTTTTATTCTCTAAAGAAGTGTTTTCAATGAAGTCCTCACCCCACTCCGGCGGCCAGGTTCTGTCTTCTTCATAACCTTTCGGCCACGGATTCGGATAATCGCTTTCTTTTGGTTCGATGTCCCAGGTTGAATTTTGGGCTGGGAATAGTGCATCCAGCGTAGTGTTAGGAAGCTGGAGCTTTGTGAACTGGCTGCTGACAGTATCACCCTGAATAACTACATTCTTCCACGGCAGCTTGCCACCGACAGTTTCTACTCTGCCTACAATGCCATCATATAAGTCAAGATCTAACCCGTCATCTTTGGTGATATAGCAACGCTTATTGCCGCTGCCATCATCATAAAAATGTAAACTTACATTATGATAATTTGTTAACTGCTGTACACTGGAACCCGTAGGCGATGTGCCGGTGATTTGGGAAATACCTTGTTCCATTGAACCATAAATATCATTGATATTGCTGAGACCGGCAATGCCGATAATATAACATTCTGCTGGCGGTGTACCCTTGGTATCTACATAATGTTCGCCAGTATTGGCTGCTTTGGCAGCATCAAATTGCACGCAAACAAATTGTTCACACCCACTGCACAATACAGAAAAACCTTGTCCGTCTAGCGAAGCAGGCAGATTCGTGCTGGGCAAATTTAAATCATAGAAATCAGATGCCTTAGTAGTGATATTTAAAACCTTTTTACCATCAGGTAATGTACCAACAGTGTAACTATTGCCTGGCAGCGTATTGGTAGTGGAGTAAGAATTGCCAACGATGGCATTGTTCATAGGAACTGCTGTAGCATTTCCATTATATGCAATAAAGGCACTGCCAATGGCCTGATAAGAATTGTTAATCAGGACAGACATAGCGCCTGTGTTAGGGTCAGGAACTACTTGATAAGGATTATGGTTGCTGTCATAAACTGTTTGCCCTAGTGTGTAAGTGGTTCCAGCAGGATCTTGTTGCCAAATGATATCATATACGGTGGCAGGGGTATTTGTCATAAAATTATTGTTAGGGACATACGATGGCAAGGAATAAGGTGGATGAGAAGTTGAATTGGCAGGTTCAGATATCACAGGCGTAGTATTCTGCTGTATTTGGGCAGCAGGATTAAATGAGGTTGTCTGTTCACCCGGCACAACGCCATTCAGAAGCTGCCTGCCATTATACTCAGTGGAGTAAGATATGCTGTTCAGCTCCATCAGCCTGCCATTGACCTCTTTTTGCATGATAGCACGATCTGCATCGGTATTGGTATCGTTTGCTGCATCAAGGGCGATTTCTTTCATGCGCTTGATGAGGTCAATCTGGTTGTCAATGGCTCCTGCTGCCACGGAGAGCATATTGGCACCGGTTTTTGTATTGGCGTTGCACTGGTCAAGTGCCCTGAGCTGAACGCGCATACCTTCTGAAATGCTATAAGCGGAGGCACTGTCTGCGGCACTATTTATCTTCATGCCGGAAGATACTTTTTGCAGGGACTTTGCCAAAAGATTGGTATTCTTATTTAGCTGGTTTAAGGTTCGTAAAGAGGGCATGTTATTTTTGATCATACTAGCCATTGCATTAACTCCTCTGAAAAACTTATAAAACTATGTGTTATCTACATGATAGCATAATTTTTTTCTCAAAACAATAATTTTCAGTTTATACAACGGTTGGCAGTATCAGGTTTCGTCAGCCTCCTCGCGCCCCCTTTTCAGGCTTGCTCGTAAAGTCAGATGAGTTGCTATAGCATCATACAATGACAAATATTGTATCATTCTGTTGTATTTGTTCAGACACAAAAAAGGACAGGTGCGGCATGTACCCAAAGAAAACCTTTGTTGTACCTCGGTGCTTAGTGATTCGCAAGCCGTAAGGCGCAGCGAGAACTTAGCACCGCTAGGTACAACTAGGAGCGCGAGCGTGTTTTCTATGGGTACTGCCGCTACCTGTCCCTTTTAAATGTCTGAACAGAGTCCACGAACTACCAAACTATTTCATTCAGTATATGCACGAAGTAACGAATAAGCACTACGAAAAACTGAAATTCATCTTATTATATTGACCACGCTGCTCAGTGCCGTTATCTTCACATCGTCCATCCTGTAGCCGAAGGCTCCGATGGACAATGGCACATACCCCTCAGGTATCTGCAGCAGGTTGCGTATTTCATCCACCCCGGCCTCATTCAGCTCGGAACGGGTAGACAGCCAGCAGGAGCATACATTGTATTTTTCTGCCGCCAGCATCATGCTTCCAAACAGGGTGTTGGCCGCATCCTCTGCATACTTCATATCGCCGCTGCCGGAAATCACCAGCATGGTGGGAATATTTTTCAGCAAATCGCCGCCATTGTACAAATCCCTGCCATTGACAACCCCAAGCCTGCCCATAGTCTGCTGCCCGGTGCTGTCCAGCAGCATCCTGATGACATTGCTGTTCTGCACAGCCGTAAAATGCCAGGACTCGTTCTTCTCCACATTGGACAGGGTGCGCCCCTCCTCCAGTATGGAAAGCAAATCCGTATCCTTCAGGGTTGTTTCAGAAAAATTATAGACACTGCGCCTCAGCAAAATCTTACGCATGAGATTATTCATGCTGCTCACTCCTCCTAGGCGTATACCGCACGCCTTCCCATTCCTCATTTACCACTGTTCATCACTTACCGGCAATATCCCCCCTGAATATTGCCCCTATCATCCTATAGGTCCCCCTGACACCTATCTGTTATCCACCTTGTCCATGCCCGCCATATCATGCTGGCTGAACCGCTGCCATGCCAGCTCCTCGAACTTTGTGCCAGGCTTGCCGTAGTTAGTATAAGGGTCAATGGAAATGCCTCCCCTGGGCAAAAATTTCCCCCACACCTCCAGATACCTGGGCTCCAGCAGCTTCACCAGGTCCTTCATGATGATATTTACCACATCCTCATGGAAATCGCCGTGATTGCGGAAGCTGAACAGGTACAGCTTCAGTGATTTGCTCTCCACCATCTTAATATCCGGCACATAGGAAATATAAATTGTCGCAAAATCCGGCTGCCCCGTAATCGGGCAGAGGCTGGTAAACTCGGGACAGTTGAACTTCACCCAGTAATCCCTGTCAGGATGCTTGTTGTCAAAAGTCTCCAGCACCTCCGGCTGATAATCAAAGCTGTATTTTGTATGCTGATTGCCCAGCAGCGTAATCCCGGGCATATCCTTTTTATCTCTGCTCATATTCCACCTTCACTCTGCCGCGCCAGCCGCCTTACAGGCTGCAGCCTGCCAGATACGGATTTTCCGGCTCCACGAAAAATTTCTGCTCAAAATCCTCAGGCGCCTCAGGCCGCCCGAAGAAATACCCCTGGATGCTGTCCGCATGGCAGAAATCCCGCAAAAGCTCGTATTCCCGTATTGTTTCCACACCCTCTATGCAGCAGTCAATGCCGACACTGTGGCAAAGCTCAATGGTCGACTTGACCAGCTGGCGGTCAAATTCATTATTCTCCTCAGTAATATGTGTGACAAAAGCCCTGTCAATCTTGACAATATCGCAGGCAAGGTTCTTCAGGTATGCCAGCGATGAATACCCCGTACCAAAATCGTCCATAGCAATACTGATGCCCATCTTCCTGAACTCCTGGAACTGGGTATTGACATTGTTCCAGTCAGAAACGATGGCCGTCTCCGTCAGCTCCAGCACAATCAGATAAGGCGCCAGGCCATGCTTTCTCAGGCAGTCCAGCGCAAACTCCTTGAAGCCGCTTTCCTTAATCTGCTCGTAGGACAGGTTGATGCTGATGCGCACGCCCGGCCATTTCTCCTGCCACGCCTTGCACTGCTTCACAGCCGTCTCAAAAATCCACCGGCCCACAGGAATGATCATCTTGGTTTCTTCCAGAATCCGCACGAACTCCATTGGCGACACCATGCGCCCCTTGGGGCTGCGCCAGCGAAGCAGGGCCTCCGCCCCGATGAGCCGCTGAGTCCTGGCATTGACCTGGGGCTGATAGAAGAGGGAAAAACCCTCAAAGTCATGCTCGATGCTGTCCTGCAGCATGTCCCGCATGGTGATGGACCTGAGCCAGCGGTTGTACTGCTCCTTGGAAAAGATGATATTCTTGTTCTTGCCATCCCGCTTCGCCTGGTCCAGCGCCGCCTCCGCGTGCTTGTGCAGCACCAGGTAATCTTTGCCTCCCTGAGGGTAAAGCACCGTGCCTGCGGATATGGTACAGAACAGGCTGCGTCCCTCCACCTCATGAGGGCGGCTGAAGGAACGCTGTACTGCCTCAAACAGGGACTGGGCCCCGTCCTCATCCATGCCAGGCACCACGATGGCAAACTCATCCCCGTCCAGCTTGTACAGCATAACCCCCTCCGGCAGCACGTTGCTGATGGCATCCGCCGCGATGCGCAGCAGGACATCACCAAACCGCCTGTTAAAGGATTCGTTGATTATCTTGAAATTGTCTATACCAAAAATCAGCATGGCCCCGTTAGGGAAATCCCCATCTACTCTAAGCAGGGCGGCCTTGACAGCTTTCTCAAACTGATATTTTGTCAACAGTCCCGTATTGGCATCAGCCTGAATCTTCTGCTCCAAAGGGATGATAATGCCGGCAAACAGCTCCGGCGCCCCGGACCTGTCAAAGGCAATCTGCCCCTTGCAGCGCACCCAGACATAATTGTCCTTGGCATCCCGCACCCGGTAAACTGCCTCATGCATATTGTCATCAGGGTTGAAATCCTTGTGCAGGGTCTTCACATAATCCTCGTAATCATCAGGATGAACCCGCGGCAGCCACTCCTCATCCATATCCATAAACACTTCAGCCGGCATGCCGAAATCCGTAACCATATTGGGTGACAGCATCACGATATTTTCTGTTAAATCCGTAGCAAAGAAATACGCATCCGAGGAGGCACACAGCATCCTGAAATAGCTTTGAATACGCTTCAGCACTGAATTACGCGGAATCTGACATCTTTTCTTCATCAATACCTACTCCATGAATATATGCCATAAATTTTATGTATCAATACTTATAATTGTATACAAAAAATGCTTCAATATCAATGTTTTTTTGCTTGATCTACACTAAAATTATATTCCCGCCTGCCTGACAGCCCTGCCACAAAAAGGAAAGCGGCCACGCCGAAAGCCGAGCCTTCAGCATGACCGCAAATACGCCATAGATTATTTCTTTTCCAGCAGCTTAGGCAGGTTTGGCACTTCCAGCCACTGAGCAATCTCATCATTAGTAGGGAACCTGCCGTTCAGGACCTTCTCGCCATCCAGCAGAATCAGAGGCAGTGCCTCATTGCCATTCTGACGCAGGAACTCACCGGCAACCTCATTCTCCAAAAACGCCTTGCGGTCCCCCGGCATGATATATCTATCAACATCGTATGCGTTGTTCTGCAGCACCTTTACCACGGTATCAATGCGCATCAGCTCCTGGTCAACGCTCAGGCCGCACATACCATCGCTAGCACAAACAGCACCCTCAAAAATCTGCAACTTCTTCATAATCAATTCCCTCTTTCTTTTTACTTTTGCCTATTATCTTCTTGACACGCTCCCCCGCAGCAGCGAAGAATTCCCCGTATAAAAGCGCACTCCCCATAGTACATCCGCGAACAGCACACTCCGGGATGGATGGTGCCTCAGCCACGCTTCACCCTCCGGCAAAAAACAGCCCCTCAATCCTCAGCTGCCTGCAGAAGTGCAAGCATCTCATTGATATTTTTCTTGCCGAAGGTGACATGCTCATCATTGATGACGATACATGGAACACCTTTTATCTTGTACTTGTCAATAATGTCCTGAAAACGTATCACATCGAAAATTTCCGCCGTTACGTTGTCCGACAGGGTAGCCAGCCGCTGGGCAGCCGTCACGGCCTCAGGGCACATGCTGCAGGACAAGGTCACCATAACCTGGATTTTCTTCCTGCTGCTGATGGCCTTTGCCTGCTCTGCCACCTCCGGCGCCACCTCCTGCCCCGGCCCCGCCGTATTGTACAGAGCCAGCAGGAAGGACTGGAACTCATGGCCTCCCGGCACAGCATGGTAGACAATCCCCACAGGGCTGCCATCTTCCCTGAAAATCTCTATGCTTGGAATCCCCCCGGCTTCCTCAGCTTCCCACAAAAGCTTGTCAGACAGCTTGCAAAAATCCTGAATGAAACTGTATATCCCCTGCCCCAGGTCGCTATCATCGTAGCGCACCTTCAGCCTGACAGGGCTGGCAAACTTGGCAAAAAGAGCCTTCAGCTGCTCAACATCTCCAAAATCCTGCATACAGCACCTCCGTCCACACAAAACACCGCCCAAAGCCCACCGGCCTCAGAGCAGCCCTACCAAATCAAAGGTCGGCTTCAAGGTCTCAGCCCCCGGCGTCCATTTGGCCGGGCAAACCTCATCCCCATGCTCTGCCACAAACTGCAGCGCCTCCACCTTCCGCAGAAGCTCATCCGCATTGCGTCCCACGTTGCCTGCATTGACCTCGTAGGCAGCTACCCTGCCCTCAGGATTGATGACGAAGGTGCCCCGGTCTGCCATGCCGCTGGCCTCATCGTAAATCTCCAGATCCCGCGCCAGGCTGCCGGTAGGGTCAGCCAGCATCGGATAGTTTATCCTGCCTGCCTTCTCAGAAGACTCATGCCACGCCTTGTGCACGAAATGGGTATCGCAGGACACGCTGTAAATCTCGCAGCCTGCCGCCTTGAACTTGTCATAAAGGTTCGCCAGATCCTCCAGCTCCGTAGGGCAGATAAAGGTAAAATCTGCCGGATAGAAGAACAGCACCGACCAGCCGCCCAGCAAATCCCCCTTGGAAACTGTCCTGAACTGCCCCTTCTTCGCATCTGCCGGCTGAACAAATGCCTGAACGGAAAAATCACTGATTTCTTTATTAAGTAATGACATATACTGTCCCCCCGCCTTTCCCCAACTTATTTTATATTCATAAAATAACATATTTTTGACACAATGTCAATCTTTATTTAATATCTATTAATAATTAATATTAAATAGTATATTCTTTCAATTAACCCCCTTGTATTTACTGGCTTTTCATGATATAACAGTAAAAATCTGCTACTTTTTATTCAGAAATTTTTTTCAGGGGACTGAAGAAAGCATTAAGTGGCAACAGCATTTTACCCAAATATGAGCCCTTTCCGGCAGAAATCAGCCCCGAAATATATTCTAAACCTGTCCTGAAACCTTGGCAAACAAATGTAAAACATCTAAAAGCAGAAAAAAAGAACCGCCATATCCCAAAGATATGACGGCTCCTCAAAGCCCGGCGTACAGCCACGTGGCTGTCAGCCTGCACAGCTTATTTTTTAGCTTATTTTGTATGTCCCAGCCCTGGTTATGCTGACCTTTGCTGCTTCCTGCGGCGGCTCTGCCACATAACCACCAGGGCGAAGATGATGAAGCCAGGGATGTCAGTCCAGACGCCCGGCATAATCATCAAGATGCCGCCCACAAACTGCAGGACGCGCTCCACCGGGCTGCTGTGGTCAACCAGATAGCCAATCATGGAGGAGCTTACCCCCACCATGCCCAGGATGGCGGTAACTGCCGCAAAAATCAGGGAAAATGCCGTGGCATTAATCATCAGGATTTCCGGTGACAGCACGAAGATGTACGGAATGATGAAAGCCGCTATGGCCAGCTTGGAGGCGTTGACGCCGGTAATCAGCGGCTTGCCCCCGCTGATGCCCGAGGCCGCATAGGCAGCCAGGGCCACCGGCGGCGTAACATCAGCAATGATGCCAAAGTAGAACACAAACATGTGGGCAGCCAGCACCGGCACCCCCATCTGCAAAAGGGCCGGAGCCGCAATCGTGGAGGTAATAACGTAGTTGGCGGTAGTCGGCACCCCCATGCCCAAAATCAGGGAAGTAATCATGGTAAAGAACATGGTAGGCAGCAGATAGCCGCCGGACAAGGCCAAAAGGCCGGAAGCCAGCTTCAGGCCAACGCCGGTCTTGGTAACCACGCCGATGATGATGCCGGCAGCCGCACAGGCGATGGCTACCCCCAGCACGTTCCGGGCACCTGCCTCCAGGCCGTGGATAATCTCCACCGGCTTCATGCGGGTGCTCTTCTTCAAGGCGGAGACAGCAATCGACAGCACGATGGCTACCAATGCCGCCCGCATCGGGGTATAGCCTGTTACCAGCAGGTATACGATGACAATCAGGGGAATGGCCAGATGGCCCCTTTCCTTGAAAATCACCCATGCCTTAGGCAGCTGCTCCCTTGGCACGCCCTTCAGGTTGGTGCGCTTGGCTTCCAGATGCACGCCCAGCCACAACCCGGCAAAGTACAGCATGGCCGGAATAACCGCCGCCTCCACGATTTCGATATAAGGAACCCCTACAAACTCTGCCATCAGAAAGGCTGCAGCACCCATGACCGGCGGCATCAGCTGGCCGCCGGTGGAGGAAGCAGCCTCAACGGCACCGGCAAACTCCTTGCGGTAGCCCAGCTTCTTCATCATAGGGATGGTAAAGGAGCCGGTACCTGCCACGTTGGCCACGGAGGAGCCTGACACGGTGCCCATCAGGGCACTGGACAGCACCGCTACCTTGGCAGGGCCGCCGCTGGCCCATCCGGCGATAGCGTTGGCAATATCAATAAAGAACTTGCCCAGCCCCGTGGACTCCAGATAGGCGCCAAAGAGGATGAACAGGAAAATAAAGGTGGAGGACACCCCCAGAGGGATGCCGAAAATGCCCTCAGTGGTAAAGTAGAGATGCCCCACCAGCTGCTCCGGCGTCAGGCCACGATGGCTCAGCACCCCCGGCATGTGGGGACCGGCAAAGGCATAGATGATGAACGCCGTCACCACCACCACCATCGGGATGCCCACCACCCGGCGGGTGGCCTCAATCACCAGCAGCACGCCGATGACGCCCACCACCAGGTCCGGGGTGGTAATGAGCCCGGCCCGCATGGCCAGCTCCCTGTACATGATTACTATATAGGCCGGTGCCGCCGCTCCCAGTACTGCCAGCAGCCCGTCCAGAGGATGCAGCCTGCTCCTGGACCAGGACTTGCAGGTAGGATAGAGCAGATAGGAAAGCGCCAGGGCAAAGCCCAGGTGCACGGCACGCTGCAGCTGCGCATCCAGCACGCCGAAGAATGCCGTATACAGCTGGAAAACAGAAAAAGAAATCGCAATAGCAGAGATAATCTTTGCCATAAAACCGGTATACTGCATGGTGTCCGACTCCCGGTCGTACTTCTTCAGCACTTCCTGAGCCAGGGCCTCATCGCTGGTAACCGGCTGTTTTTTATCCAAAGCCATAGCCTTGCCTCCTTAGAAAAATTTTGCCAAATGCTCCTGAAAAACCAGCTTCAGGCCGTAAAATCCCGGAGCAGTAAAAATGTCCACCCGGTAACCGGGCGGATGAAAGCGATAAAGATAATGAGCCTCCCCGTCCACCGTAACAGTCAGCTGGGTCCCCACCCCTGTGCGCAGGCTCAGGGAGGGAAAGCGGCGGTTCATGTTGTCCATGACAAAATCATTCCCCTCCTGATAGAAGCTGCCATCGCTTTCCATAAAAGGCAGCCCCACCCCGAAGGAATGATACCTGGTCCTCTGCAAAATCAGCTCCGACAAATCCCCGCTGACCACCAGATACTCCTCTACCGGTGTCTTCTGCACGGAATGAATAAAGCGGATATCCACAGGCAGGCCGCTATAGGCAGGCGTCATATCGATGAGCCCGTCCTCCCCCGCCACAAAGAGCCAGGGGCGCCCGGCATGCCACAGGGACGCCGCCAGCACCACTGCCAGCAGCAGCCTGCATATTCCCCAAAAAAACTTATTATGCCTCATAACAAAAAACAGGGCTGCCGGAGTTCCTGACAGCCCTTGTCTTTCCCTTCAAAAATCAGATACGCCTGTAAATTACTCCTTGAAGAACTTCTCAGCACCGGCATTCATCTGGATAGGCATGCCTTCCATAGCGCCTTCCTTGGTAATCAGCTTGCCAACGGAATGAGCGGCCTTGATGCGGTCCAGGTTGGTGAAGAGTGCCTTGGTAATGTCATAGCCCAGCTGCTCGTCAACCTTGTCGGTGCAAACCAGCATAGCCATTACGGAAATACCAGGAACCTCTTCCTCAAAGCCTGCATAAGTACCGGCAGGAATAACAACCTTGGTATAGAATGGATACTTGGCAATCAGGGCATCAGCCTTGTCAGCCTCAATCGGCAGCAGGCGGACCTTGTTCTGGGAAGCAATATCCTGAACAGCAGCGGTAGGATAACCGGCAGTAACGAAAGCCGCATCCACGTTGCCATCCTTCAGGGCACTGGCTGCCTCGGAGAAGGACAGGAACTGCTCATCAATATCATCATAAGTAATGCCATAAGCCTCAAGAATCTGGCGGGCATTTGCCTCGGCACCGGAGCCCATAGCGCCTACGGCCACGCGCTTGCCCTTCAGGTCAGCAATGCTCTTGATGCCGGTGGACTCCAGGGTAACAATCTGGCAGGTCTCAGGATACAGGGTAGCGATGCCCTTCAGGTTGTCCACCTTCTTGTCCTTGAACATCTCAATGCCGTTAGCGGCATAGTAAGTAATATCATTCTGCACGATAGCCAGGTCAACGGAGCCTTCCTTCAGCATGTTGATGTTGGCCACAGTGGCGCCGGTGCTCTGGGCGCTGGCATTCATGCCCTGGATGTTGTTGTTGAGACTCTCAGCCATAGCGCCGCCAATCGGGTAATAAGTACCAGCAGTACCGCCGGTGGCGATATTCAGGAACTTCTTCTCCCCTGCGCTGTCGCCGCCACAGCCGGCCACCAGGCTGATAACTGCTACCAGCAGCACGCTAAGAATGGATAATCTGCTAAATAACTTCATAAAATATCCTCCTCGTCCAATACATTTGCAAAAGCAATATCTGTTTTGCATATCACCTATAACATTATAGCATAAACATGACCAAATGAAAATATCCTGCAAGGAAATACTGTATACAATAATGCAGCTGCCAGATATCCCCGGCAACTGCATCACCCATCAAAAAACTATTACCATTCCTCCCCCGGATACTTCATATTCCAGGACTTGCGCATCCTGGTCATAATCTCCATCACATCCCGGGTCAGTTCCAGCTTCATGGCGGAGGCATCACCGCTCCTGACGGCCTCCTCCATGTCCAGCATCTCGTAGTAGAGGGCGTTGGCGGTATCCCCTGCCTCCACCGGCGTCCTGGCCCCGGTCTCCGCATCCACAATCACCGCCTTGTCGGCGCGGGGATATTCCATGATCTCAATGTAGCCCTTCTCGCAGCTGATCATGGCACGCTTAGGCTGCTTGGAGTGCATGGAGAGGGCCACTGTTGCCATCTGCCCCTTGCCGTTTTTCAGCAGGATAGTTGCCATCTCGTCAGCCCCTGTCGGCGCGGCCTGCCACTGGCTGATGATATCATCAGGCTTTTCCTCCATGAAGCTCCTGACGATGGACAGGGCGTATACGCCGATATCCAGCATGGCGCCACCGGCCAGGTTCATGTTGAAGAAGCGGTTCTTCATATTGTATTCCTTGAAGCTGCCAAAGTTCATGGTAATCATCTGCACCCTGCCCAGGCTGCCCCCCTGCACAATCTCCCACAGCTTTTTATAGAGAGGCATATGCCAGATAGTCATGGCCTCCGCCAGCACCAGCCTCTTTGCCTCTGCCAGAGCCATCATCTCCTCCAGCTCCCGGCTGTTCAGGGTGATGGACTTTTCCACAAAGAGGTGCTTGCCATGTTCCAGCGCCTTTTTCATAAAGCCGTAATGGGTGTTGTGGGGACTGGTGATGTAGATGATATCCACCGCCTCGTCCGTGAACATATCGTCAATGCAGTCATAGACCTTGCCCACGCCGTACTTTGCCGCAAAATCCACCGCCTTCTGGTGAGTGCGGTTGCCTACTGCGTACAGGTTCTTGCCCATCTTCTGCAGGGCCTCTGCCATCTGGTTGGCAATCACCCCTGTGCCCAGCACCGCCCAGTTCAGATTTTCCTTTGCCATAAAAAACCTCCTAACAAAACATAAAAACTAAAAACCTCGTCCTCCCATATTTTCCATGCCTACATTATACCCCATCCCGGGCACCTTTGTACATTTTATCTTTTCAGGACTGAGCCTGCATTTTGTATTCTGCATATTTCATTCAGATTGTTATCATTTATTTCTTTTATAATAGATATGTGGGATTATTTAAAATTACTATGCTGTTTCTCTATTATATTATTGCTATTATTTATAATAAGTAGTAAAATAAATCTAGAAAATTTGTTATACAAATTATGCCTAAAAAATCTGAGGAGGGAAATATTTATGTTCAAGAGGATTCTCATCGCCAACCGGGGCGAAATCGCCGTCCGCATCATCCGGGCCTGCCAGGAGCTGGACATTGAAACAGTTGCCGTGTATTCCGAAGCCGATGCCAATGCCCTGCATGTGCAGCTGGCTGATTTTTCCTACCCCATCGGGCCATCCGATGCCTCCGAAAGCTACCTGAACATGGAAGCCATTCTGCGGGCCGCCAGGGAGACCGGCGCAGACGCCATTCACCCGGGCTACGGCTTTCTCTCCGAAAATGCGGACTTTGCCGACATGGTCACCAAGGCGGGCCTCACCTGGATAGGCCCCCTGGCTGTCACCATCCGCCAGGTAGGTGACAAAGATGTGGCAAGGGCGGCGATGGAGCCATCCGGCATCCCGATGGCCAAGGGCAGCGAGCCCCTGACCAGCTGCGAAATGGCACTGGAGGCAGCCAGGGAGGTGGGCTATCCAGTCATCCTGAAGCCGGTATCCGGCGGCGGCGGCAAGGGCATGTTCGTGGCCCACAACGCCAAGGAGCTGACGGATATCCTGAACGTGGTTGACCTAGAGAAGACCAAGTTCTATTTCGAGCATTACATCGAGCGTTCCCGGCATATCGAGGTGCAGATTGTAGCAGACAACTACGGCTCCATCATCCACCTGGGGGAGCGTGAATGTTCCCTGCAAAGGCGCAACCAGAAGCTTCTGGAGGAGTCTCCTTCCATCGCCCTCACCGATGCCATGCGGGAGGAAGTGGGCCTCCTAGCCATCAAGGCAGCCAAGAGCGTCCATTATACCAACATCGGCACAGTGGAATTTCTGCTGGATTTGTCCAACAACCAATTTTACTTCATGGAAATCAATCCCCGCATCCAGGTGGAGCACGGCATCACGGAGGCTGTCACCGGCATTGACCTGGTGCGCACCCAGATCAGGATTGCTGCCGGGGAGCCGTTAGAAATATCCCAGAAGGATGTGGTCTTCCGGGGCCACGCCATCGAGTGCCGCATCAACGCAGAGGACCCGGACAAGAACTTCATGCCGTCCCCGGGCAAAATCACCAAATGGCATGAGCCGGGCGGGCCGCGGGTGCGCTTTGACAGCGGCTTTACCTCTGCCCTGTCCATTGAGCCGTACTATGACTCCCTGATTGCCAAAATCATCACAAGGGGGCGCACCCGGGGGGATGCCATCAAGATCATGGCCAGGGCATTGAAGGAGTTCCAGGTGGAAGGGGTCAAAACCACCATCGCCCTGCACCAGCGCATCCTGGAGGATGATTTCTTCCGCACCGGCAACATTGACACCCAGTTTGTCAAGAATCGCCTGCAGGTATATGAAACCACTCCTTCCAAGCGTTCCCTGAAGGAACTGAAAAGCTTTGCCGCCAAAATCAATGAAATCAACTACGAAAACCTTCTCAATCTCATCAATTAAGCGTTAAAATTCCCGGAACACACAAAAATCAGGGGTACTGCACCTGCCCCCAGGCAGGCACAGCACCCCTGATTTTATTTGCTTTCATGCTCTTTATAGTATCTCAGTGCTGATTTTCGTTGCCATTCTCAGCCCTGATACCACTGGATAATCGCCTGAGTTCCCTTGTCCTCCATGCCCCGTTCTGCCAGCTGGTCATAAAGTTCCTTGGCCTTTTCCAGTCCCGGCAGCTTCAGGCCAGCTTCCTGAGCAGACTCAATGGCGATGCGCATGTCCTTCAGGAAATGCTTGATGTAGAAGCCCGGCTTGTCATCGCCTTTCAGCATGCGCCTGCCCAGGTTGGAAAGGGACCAGGAACCGGCTGCCCCTGTTTCAATGGTCTCCAGCACCTTCTGGGCATCCAGCCCCATTTTCTGAGCATAGGCCAGGGACTCCGCCACCCCCAGCATACCGGCAGCAATAGCAATCTGGTTTGCCATCTTGGTGTACTGGCCGGAACCTGCACCGCCAAAGTAATTGATGGTTTTGCCCATAGCCTGGAATACCGGCAGGAGTTCCTTGAACGCCTCCTCGTCACCACCTGCCATGATGGCCAGAGTGGCGTTCCTTGCTCCCAGGTCGCCGCCTGACACAGGTGCATCCAGGGAAGCAATACCCTTTTCCTGTGCTGCCTGGTACAGCTTCCGGGCCAGCTTAGGGCTGGAAGTGGTCATATCCACGATGTAGCCTCCCTGCTTGGCGGACAATACGCCATTTTCCCCCAGATAAATACTCTCCACATCCTGTGGATAGCCCACCATAGAGATGACTGCGTCCGCTTCTGCCGCCAGGGCTGCCGGAGTATCCTGCCACTTCATGCCCATATCCAGCAGTTCCTGCGCCTTAGCCTTGGTCCTGGTGTAGACAGAAACCTCGAAGCCTGCCTCATGCAGATGCTTTGCCATGCTGCTGCCCATAACCCCGGTGCCGATAAATCCGATTGTCCTGATTGCCATATCCATTCCCCCTGTACTTTTCCTTATTAATTACAGCTTGGTGGCATAACCTTATAACTTCTCTCCTGACAAGTGCATGCCGGCAGTCGTTACCGAAGCTACCGGGCGACCGCCCCCGTCTGTGATTTCCACCTCAAAATAGCTCATCTGCCTGCCAGCCTTGATGCAGTAGCAGTTGGCGTTGAGCCTGTTATCCCTGGGCTGGTCCATGTAGATAATGTTGCTGCTGACCGTAACCGTAAAGTGCCCCTCATGATTGGCTGCCACCGCAAAAGCAAAATCTGCCAGCGTGTACACAACACCCCCCATGACGTGATGATGGGCTGCATAATGCCGCTCGTCAATATCCAGGTGGCATCTGGCACAGCGGTGCCCCACCTCATCAATCACTACGCCTGTCAGCTCCACCGCATATTTGTCACGATAAAAATGCTCCCTGGCTTCCTCTAATGTCATAACCTGCTCTCCCTCTCTCCCTTTCTTCATGCCATATTGCGCCTAGGGCAGCATCCCCAGACACCATTCCCTTGCTACCTACCATTATAGTAGCATTACGTTCTATTGTCCACATTTGAAAAATTTCAGTTTGTAAAAAGAGATTTCAGTTTGTCGTAGTGCTTGTTTGTAACTACGAGAATATGCTGACTGAAATAGTTTGGTAGTTCGTGGACTCTGTTCAGACTAAAAATGGGCTGAGCGGGACAGCTACCCATAGAAAACACGCTCGCGCTCCTAGTTGTGCCTCGCGTTACTAACATTCATCTATCGCCTGCGGCTCTGATGAATGAAGTAAC
>JALFXV010000042.1 GCA_022786545.1 Selenomonadaceae bacterium | reverse complement strand
CACAGTGACATTCAAAATTCTGCCTGTGAAATTCCTGGAAAGTTTTATTTTTACTAAGCCAATTTTGGGAAGCTTTAGCTTGCCATTCGTGATTGCAATATTGTTATTAACACACTGGGAACGATAGCTGAGGCAATGATTATGCTTTGATTTATATCTCGGATACCCTGCTTTTTTGGCAAAAAAGTTTTTGAACCCCTTATCCAAATCCTTTAACGCTTGCTGCAGCGAGGTACTATCCACTACATTCAGCCATACATAGTCCGGATCACATTTTAACTCGGTCAGCATTTTGCTAGTCTGCTTGTAAGTCACACTTGTTTTTGAATTTGTCCATGCCTCTTTACGGATATTCAAAAACCTGTTATACACAAACCTGGTGCATCCCAGTGTCTGATTGATTAGCTGTTGCTGTTGCTTAGTGGGATATATTCGATACTGATAGCCTTTTTGCTGTAACACATCGTTCACCTCCTGTTACTCACTATTATATCACCAATATGTTCTATTGTCCACCTCAATTACTTGCGTAAATTCGGTGGACGTGGCATTCATCTCCCTCCTATAGAGGAGGGAGTCTTCTGCCACATTAGGATAAAATAAGAATGGTTGTTTCACTTTTGGAAACAGCCACTCAATAGGGGTTTTAAATTTTTATTACAACGTTTCGATACGTGTTTGATTTATACGTATATCTATGTTATAATTATAAATGTAAGGAGGGTTAGGCATGACGGCGAAAGAAGCTGAAAAGATTATTAAGAAAGATGGCTGGTATTTGGTCAGTATTGAAGGCTCGCACCATCAATACAAACACCCAGAGAAATCTGGCAAGGTAACAATACCTTTTCACAAGAAGCCCAAAGATTTGCCAACCAGAACCCTGAAATCTATATTCAAGCAAGCCGGGCTTTAAGCCCGGCAGATGCTTTCTCGAAAGGATGATATTTATGTTGAGTGTTTACCCTGCTATTTTCTATCAGGAAGAAGACGGCATTTCTGTTGTTTTCCCTGACCTCAATCATCTTACCACTTGCGGTGATAATATGCAGGAGGCTATGGAGATGGCCGTTGACTGCCTGGCCGGATATTTGTTTACAGAGAAAATGGATGGCAAGCCTCTCCCAGAGCCTACCCCTGTTGACCAGCTGGATATGCATTGCGAGGATGATACCGATGAGGAACGTGCTACTCCACGCTTTGTCAATATGGTTTCTGTAGATGTAGAGGCCTATGCGGCAAAACATTTCAATAAGGCTGTCAAGAAGACTCTGACTATTCCTCAGTGGCTTAATGAGGCGGCTCTGGCAAAGAAGATTAATTTCTCAAAAGTCTTGCAGGCCGCTCTGATGCGTGAGTTAAATATTCCTGTTGCATAAGAAGGTGTGATATTTATGCTGTCTATAAAAATCGCCAATGTTGTGCCAAATCATTATGTTTATCCTGCTATCATCGAGCAGACTGATGAGAACTATTGCCTGTATTTTCCTGACCTGCCTGGCTGCGTTGCCAGCGGTGATACCGTTGAAAAAGTTGTTGAATTAGCACAGTCAGCTGCACAGGAATATCTGTGGGAGCTAGAGCATGACAATGATGAAATTCCAACAGCCACCCCTACTAAATCGCTTTCATTGAATGATGGCGATGCAATCTGCATCATTGATGTTGCAATGTTTGCCATTCGTGCAAAGATGGATAATCGTACCGTCTAAAAGCAAAAAGCCGCCCGGCATGGGCGGCAACACTAATTCCTAGGAGCTATTTCATTTTAAGAAAAATATATACATCTTCTAATCAGCACACCGACCAAAAATTTTACTGATAGAAGATGTTATTATGCAAAGCAAAAAGAAAAAGGAGCCGTTCAGGCAGCGCGGAGGCATCTGGTATTTCCGTGTCAAGGTGCCTGACAGGTACGGAGAATGGAAGTAGACGGAACGGAAGGGAGGCAGGACAAAGACAGAGTGCAGGGAAAACTACAGGAAGCTGATGCAGGAGCTGGAGGCTGCGAAGCTGGCAGGTGATGCTATCACCGCTGGCAATATCGATGTGAGCCAGGCACTTGCCACCTGGTTTGATGAGTACGTAGACATAAACACCCGTGAGGCTACCCGGAAATCCTATCACGGCATGATGGAAAAGCACGTCATTCCTGTTTTCGGCAAGATGCCATTGAAGAAAATAAACGCCCGGGTGCTGCAGCGTTTTGTGAATGATAAGGCCATGGAGCTGAAACGTTCATCCCTCAAAAAACTGACATCGATATTGAAGGCTGCATTTTCCTATATGGTGAATCCCTGCGGCTTCATCGAATACAACCCGGCTGACAGCATCCGCCTCCCCCGCGAGCTGGATGAGGCACCGCAGGCTGTCCGCGTGTTTACGCCAGGGGAGCTGAAGACCATTGAGGAGCATTTTCCGCCCGGCCATCATTACTACCTGGCAATCCACATCTGCCTGTATACCGGGCTCAGGATTGGCGAAGCCTTAGGGCTCAGGTGGCAGTATGTTGATTTGAAGTCCGGCCAGCTGTCGGTGCACGGAACCATGACGGAGAGGGGCGTCTGGCAGCCGATGCCAAAAACAAAAAAGAGCTTCCGCACCATTCCCTTTGGTGAGAAGCTCCAAAAATTGCTCAAGCAGGAGAGAAAGAGACAGGCCGGGGCAAGCCTGGCATTTGCCTATGGCACATACAACGCTGACGGCTATGTATGTGTCAGGCCGGACAGCGGCAGGCGTGTCAGCACGTCTGACCTCCGCTACTTCAACGACTGGTGCAAGGCCACCTTTGGCCACGGCTCCACCCATTCCCTGCGCCACACCCATGCAACGATGCTGCTTGAGGCTGGCGAGTCACTTGAGGCTGTGTCAAAAAGACTGGGGCACAGCAGCATAGTGACCACATCTAAATATTATTCACATATCACGGAAAAAGGCAATAGCCAGATGAAAAATACCCTGGACAGCCTCTTTCCCGCGAAATGCGAATAAACAAGAAAATAACAATAAAACTTATCGGATGTATGAACATTTGTTTTTCCGCTATGCAAAAATCAAATTTTTCGTGTAGCAAATCTTGCAAAAGCGTTGATATGACTGGGTTTTGCAAATTCTTTATACTGATCGGTATAGAGGACTTGCAGGTCAGGAATATGTTGAAAAACCATCAACTGGCACAATCCATTTCTGATGTATCATGGTCGGAGTTTTTCAGGATGCTTGAATATAAGGCAGTGCCCCATGGCTGCAGAGTGGTAAGGGTTCCCAGATTCTACCCAAGTTCTCAAACTTGCTGTAAATGCGGCTATCAGAATAAAGATACAAAAAATCTTGCTATTCGTGCATGGGATTGCCCGGTATGCGGGTATCATCACGATAGAGATGTGAATGCAGCCAGGAATATTCTGGCTAAAGCAAAAGAAATAATAGCTGCATAAGCTTCAAAGCATAAAAAAATACCGTAGGAACTACGGAAATTAACGCCCACGGAGAGTGTGTAAGACCTTTTGCTAAGGCAGAAGGCTGTTCTCGTAGAAGTGGGAATCTCCCTCCTCAAACGCTAAGCGTTAGGAGGGAGTAGTTCAATTATGCATGAGTTTAAAAAAAGAATTTCAGATCTTCTTCTACTGTGCTAATTCCCGCAATACCAAAGTTCTCTACCAAAACTTTTGCCACATTGGGGCTGAGGAATGCCGGAAGAGTGGGACCGAGATGGATATTCTTCACGCCAAGATACAGAAGCGCCAGCAGAACGATGACAGCCTTCTGCTCATACCACGCAATGTTGTAGGCGATGGGCAGGTCGTTGATATCGTCCAGACCGAACACTTCCTTGAGCTTCAAAGCAATGACAGCCAGAGAATACGAATCGTTGCACTGCCCGGCGTCCAGAACACGAGGAATGCCGTTGATGTCGCCCAAAGGCAGTTTGTTGTACTTGTATTTCGCGCATCCTGCTGTCAAGATCACAGCATCTTTCGGCAGTGCCTTGGCAAATTCGGTATAGTATTCCCGGCTCTTGGCACGGCCGTCACAGCCCGCCATCACAACGAACTTTTTGATCGCGCCGCTTTTTACCGCATCAACCACCTGATCCGCCAGAGCCAGAACCTGCGCGTGTGCAAATCCGCCGATCAGCTCTCCTGTTTCAATTTCAGTAGGTGCAGCGCATCTTTTTGCGTGTTCAATGATAACGGAAAAATCCTTCTGCTCCCCGATTTCTCCTAGGATATGGGTACATCCCGGATATCCTGCTGCGCCAGTAGTGTAGATTCTGTCTTTGTAGCTGTCTTTAGGAGGCACGATGCAGTTGGTCGTCATCAGGATAGGACCGTTGAAGGATTCAAATTCCTCCTTCTGCTTCCACCACGCATTGCCGTAGTTGCCGATAAAGTTGGGATACTTTTTGAATGCCGGGTAATAGTGGGCAGGGAGCATCTCGGAATGGGTATAAACATCCACGCCGGTTCCCTGTGTCTGCTCCAGCAGCATTTCCAAATCCCGCAGGTCGTGACCGGAAACCAGAATACCGGGATTTGTCCCAACGCCAACATTTACCTTCGTAATTTCGGGATTTCCATAGGCTTCCGTGTTGGCCTTGTCCAGCAGAGCCATACCGGATACGCCGTGTTTTCCGGTTTCCATTGTCAGAGCAATCAATTCTTCTACGCTGAGATTGTCATCCAGTGTAGCTGCCAGCGCCCGCTGAAGGAAGGCATCGACCTCCTCATCATCCTTCAGTAGAACGTTTGCGTGTTTGGAGTATGCGGACAATCCCTTCAGACCGTAGGTAATCAGTTCTCGCAGAGAACGGATATCCTCGTTTTCAGTAGAAAGAACACCGACAGTTGCGGCTTTTTCTTCCCAATTGCCAGAGCCATTCCATTTTGCCGCTTCGGGCAGACCGGAAGGATCGGCAATCTGCGCCAACAGCACATCTTTTTCAGTCAGTGTGGCACGGATTCTTGCCTCAATGCTCTCTTTGTCAAAATTTGCATTGGTGATGGTGGTGAACAGATTCAGGGTAATCAAGTGATTGATTTCCGCAGATACCTGCTTCCCTTCCTGACGCAGTGCAGTTGTAACAGCTGAAATCCCTTTTGTGACATAGACCAGCAGATCCTGCATAGCTGCCACATCAGGCTTCTTCCCGCATACACCGGACATGGTGCAACCTTTGCACCCGGCGGTTTCCTGACACTGATAGCAAAACATTTTTTGTTCCATAATAGACCTCCTAAAAACTTTTAAGATTTGAAATGATGTAGTTACTTTTCAATCAAAAAAGTATATAGATGCGCTTGAATTAATCTACCCAAGCGATTGCAGACACAGGACACGAATCAATTGCATCCTGCACGGCGCTTTGATTGTCATCGTTTGCTGGTTGGTATTCTTCCGCCTTCTCGTACTCATTCATACGAAAAACTTCGTCGCAGATCCCACAGCAAAGCCCGCAGCCAATGCAGAGATTCTGATCTACTTTTATTTTCATAAAATCACATCCCTCTGTCAATTTTACGTTTGATTAAAATACAACGACCAAAAGCATCTTGAACGCTTCCTGTCCATATACCGCGTGAGGGTGTCCAGCTGGCATGACGATGGATTCTCCTTCATGCAACAGATACTCTGTGCCGTCAATGGTGATTTTTCCAACGCCGTCCAGACAGGTTACGAAAGCATCGCCGCCCGATTCATGGGTGCTGATTTCCTCGCCCTTTGCGAATGAGAACAGGGTAATACTTACTGCCGGATTTTGCGCCAGCGTCTTGCTGACTACCTGCCCCTCCTGATAGGAGATCTGCTCCTTCAGCGTCAGAACCTCGGCTTGCGCAATGTTTTTCATTTTTTTACTCATAACAGTCACCTCCTGCAATATAATTTGTTTTGTCTGTCGAATATATTCCAAAAACTGAAGAACCGAATCAGAGGTTATTCCAGAATCTTTCCATCAATCGAGATAGTGACCACCTGCCAGGGAATGAATTTTCCGCTTGCCTGCAATGCTTTTTTAGCAGCTAACTCCAGTCCGCCGCAGCAGGGAACTTCCATCCGCACAATGGTCACGCTCTGGATATTGTTGTTTTGGATAATCTGCGTCAGCTTTTCGCTGTAATCCACGTTGTCCAGCTTGGGGCAGCCAATCAGCGTAACCTTCCCACGCATAAAATCCTCGTGCATTCTGGCATAGGCATATGCGCTGCAATCTGCCGCAATCAGCAACTTGGCTCCTTCAAAGTAGGGGGCACCTACTGGGACCAGCTTAATTTGGCAGGGCCACTGCCTCAGCTGTGACTCAGCCTGCATCGGGGCAGAAGGAGCAGATTCCTGCGAATGCTGGATTCGCTGCATTCGGCTGCCCGGGCAACCCGCATGAACATCAACGGAAGGAGAATTCATTCTGCTCTTTTTTCTCATATTTTCCTGCACAGCCTTTTCGTCATAGGCAGCAGCTTCCCGTTCCACAAAGGAAATCGCACCGGTGGGGCAGGTTGGCAGGCAATCGCCCAGACCATCGCAATAATCGTCCCGCAGGAGTTTTGCCTTCCCGTTTACCATGCCGATAGCCCCTTCATGGCAGGCTTCGGCGCAGGCCCCACATCCATTGCACTTTTTATCGTCTATCTGAATAATTTTCCGAATCATGTTTGCTTCATCCTTTCTCTTGCGTTTCTGGATTTAGTATACTATAATATGAAATGAAAGTCTGTTGTTATAACAACAAGGAGTGAAAAATATGAATTTATCCAATACACAACTGTTTCGAGGACTGGAAGAAGCAGAGATTACATCTCTTTTGGGTTGCCTGAATACCACAACGCGTAGTTTCCAAAAAGGAGAGGTAATCCTTTCAGAAGGAAACATCACGGAAAATATCGGGATCTTACTGTCCGGCCTGGCGGTGATCTCCTGCAACGATATCTGGGGCAATACCAGTATTTTGGGTCATGTTGCGCCTGGCTCTGTATTCGCCGAGGTGTATGCCTGCATTCCGGGGGAGCCGATGTTGGTTACGGTGTCCGCTGCGGAGGATACATCCATATTGTTTATGAATGTGGGGCGTGTCCTGGCTACTTGTACCAATTCCTGTCCATTCCACACAAGACTTGTCCGAAATCTGCTGACTGTCTGCGCTCACAGAAACCTTCAGCTTTCTCAAAGAATCCAGCATACCAGTTCCAAATCCATTCGGGGGCGGTTGATGTCCTATTTTTCGGAATGCGCCAAACGCGCCGGGAGCAATTCTTTCCTCATCCCCTACAACCGCCAACAGTTAGCTGATTATCTGAATGTGGACCGCAGTACCATGTGTAACGAGCTTTCAAAAATGCAAAAAGACGGAATTATTGAGTACAGCAAGAATCAATTTTTATTAAAAGATAGCTTGATGTTTCAATGTAACCGTCCAAGATAATAACGGCTATCCTCCTGATTGATAATGTGCAATAATAATAGCAGCCAAGGTATTTCAAGTTATCATACGGCCTATGCTATTCATGTGAAACCTTGAATTCCGTTTAAAATTTAGGAGTGATGCCAGCTACCATTATTAAATTTATAACAGCTGTAAAGGAATGATGAAACTGTTCAAAAATACTTGCCATGGAATACACCAATGTACCTAAAAGATAAATAATATTCTCAAGCAGCTCTTGCATGGGCTGCTTTTTTAGTGCCTATTAACAACAGGGAAAACTTGAACGCTTACCTATAAAGCGTGAATTTGGAGTATACGATTATGTAAAGGATAATTCCCCAAAATATGTCTTATCAACGGATGAACTGGATTTCAGCCGTAACGGCATCCGGCATGAAAATATCCGCAGCTTTTTGCTACGCAATGATTGGTAGGTGATACATGCGCAATACGCTATATCAATATACCTGCTAGATGATCCATCTCATGCTGTATGATTTCTGCGGTCAGCCCGGCAAAACGCTGTTTCCTTTTCTGCCACTGCATATCGCGATATATAACCTCTACCCACTGATGACGTTCAGCAACGCGCTCCCCTGACAGGGAAAGGCAGCCTTCTTTTACGCTATATGTCCTAGGAGATTTTTTCGTATAGCGTGGATTGAGCATAAGCAACAGGCCTTCCCCATTTCCCGCCGTAGCAGCAAGCCCCGCCATACCCGCACCTTGAGCAGCATTAGCCGCCATAGCTCTTGCCTCTGCCTGCGTGTCTACAGCAATAATCGCCTTCGTAATGCCAATCATATTGGCAGCCATGCCTATACACCTGTGGCTATTAGCCTGCAGCGTATCCAGCAGATCCTGTGCTACTCCGTCAATATCCTCTTTAACAGCATCCTCAGCCTTGATTTGTAGCAAATTTACATCACGGATAATTTCTTTTACCATATATCGCCAACTCACATTTTTACTAAAAATTTAACCGGCACCAGCCAGCCTGCATTTTTTGCCAAACTTATGGTGTAGTGCCGCTTCACGTCACTATTATATCATAGCTTTGATTTTTTTATATAAACAATTTCAGTTTGTCGTAGTGCCGGTTTGTTACTTCGTGCACATACTGATAACGTAATTTGATACTTCGTGGACTCTGTTCAGACATTATAAAGGGACAGGTAGCGGCAGTACCCATAGAAAACTCGCTCTCGCTCTTAGCACAGCCTCGCGCTTCTAAGCTCCTGCGTCGCTTACGCTCGCACTCGCTAAG
>JALFXV010000041.1 GCA_022786545.1 Selenomonadaceae bacterium | reverse complement strand
AGCGGCAGTACCCATAGAAAACACGCTCGCGCTCCTAGTTGTACCTAGCGGATGCTAAACTCACGCTTCGCCTTCGGCTCGCGTATCGTTAAGCACCGAGGTACAACAAAGGTTTTCTTTGGGTACATGCCGCACCTGTCCTTTTTGGTGTCTGAACAGATATCTACAAATTAGTCAACGATACTCCATCATACGATGCCATAGTAATCAATCCGACTTTACGAGCAAGCCTGAAACAGGGGGCTAGGAGGCTGACGAAAATTGTTATTGCCAACCCTTGTATAAACGTACAGTGCAAACAGCTCTGTTCATAATAGCAGGTTGCCTTGCATAGTTGTTGGCAGTATCAGGTCGCGTCAGCTTCCAGCCCCTTCTTTTCAGGCTTATTCGTAAAGTTGTATGGGGCACTATGGTAACATATAATAATTAGCGTTTTATTATTCTGTTATATCTGTTCAGACCAGCCCATTTTTAATCTGAACAGAGTGCACAAACTAACAAAATTTATCCGTTAATGTTCCAGGAGTCTCGTACCTTCACGACGATAAACTGGAATTTTCAGTATTTTGCTTGCTGTAAATTGTGTAGTGTGGTATAATTTTTTACAGAACTTGTTTTCTTATGCTGGTATGCCGTTTGTCTACCATTTGTCTACCGTGACTATAATTTGTCAGCAATTTGTCAGCAATTTGTCAGCAAAGGTAGAATTTTGCTGTGAAAATACGGAAAAATACGATTTTTTACAGCATAAAATAAAATGGGTGAGTTTGTTTTGATATTTTGATGCATGAGCAGCAAATATGCGGTTTTGTGAGAATAGTATAAATGATTAGCGAGGATTAAATTTCATGGAAAATACGATTAAAACACCAATGCCCCAAATCCAATGGTATCCGGGGCACATGAAGAAAGCCAAGGATATTATTGTGAATAATCTGAAGCTGGTGGATGTAGTCATAGAGCTTTTGGATGCGCGGATTCCCTACAGCAGTGCCAACCCCATGCTGCAGGAGATTATTGCTGGCAAGCCGCGGCTGGTAGCACTAAATAAGTCAGATTTGGCTGATGGGAAGGTAACGAAGGAATGGGTGGCCTATTTCCGGCGGCAGGGGATTCCGGCAGTGGCGGTGGACGCTCCCCAGGGGCGCGGCATCAAGCAGCTGGTCTCCATGACAGAAGAACTGGCGAAGCCCATGACTGACAAGCTGGTCAGCAAGGGGGCGAAGCCGCGGGCTGCCAGGGTGATGATTCTGGGGATTCCCAACGTGGGCAAGTCTTCTTTGATAAACAGGCTGGCAGGTTCCAACAAGGCAAAGACAGCGGACAGGCCGGGTGTCACCAGGGCAAAGCAGTGGATACGCCTGGGTGGCAATCTGGAACTTCTTGATACGCCTGGCATTTTGTGGCCAAAGTTCGAGGATATGACTGCCGGACTAAAGCTGGCGTTTACCGGGGCGATTAATGATGAGGCCATTGACAGGGAACTCATTACAGGCGTGTTTTTGCAGACAATGGCGGAGATGTATCCTGACAGGCTGCGTGAACGCTACAAGCTGGCGGGGGACTTGCCGTCAGCCTCTCATGAGCTGCTGGAACTGATTGGCAGGAAGCGGGGCTGCCTGGTGAAGGGCGGCATTGTGGATACGGAGAAGGCGCAGCGCATAGTGCTGGCGGACTTCCGGGGAGGCAAGCTGGGCACTGTCAGCCTTGACATGCCGCCGCAGGAGGATGGCGTGGCAGAGGATAAAAAGTGATAGATGCCGGCAAGTGTGATGGTGTGGAATAAAGTGGCGATAAAGCCTGGCACTTTCTTTGTGGTGATTGTGTATGGATATAAGTAAATTTACGATAAAAGAATTGGAGATGCTTTTTAAGCCGGGGCAGGAGCAGCAGGTGACGGATGAGCTGCTGGCGGCATGCCGCAGCGATAGCCGTACTGCGGCTAGGAAGCTGGTTCAGAAATATGAGCGGCAGCAGGCGAGGCTGGCGGAGGAGCGGCAGAGATTGCTGGCCATGTACCAGTTCGAGGCAGAGGGCAGGCAGAAGGGCTTTGAGGTGATTGCCGGTGTGGATGAGGCAGGCAGGGGGCCTTTGGCAGGGCCAGTGTCGGTGGCTGCCGTCATTCTGCCGGACAGGCTGATGCTGCCTCATTTGAATGACTCCAAGAAGCTGAGCCCCAAGGTAAGGGATGAGCTTTATGAGGAGATTATATCCAAGGCGGTAGCTGTCAGGCAGGTATTTGTGGAGCCTGAGGTGATTGACAGGATAAATATATTGCAGGCCACCATGCAGGGCATGTATGATGCTATTTTTGCCCTGCCCAGGGAGCCGCAGCTGGTGCTGATAGACGCAGTTCATCTGAAGGAGCTGAATATACCGCAGCTGTCCCTGATTAAGGGGGATGCCCGGTCGGCCTCCATAGCGGCAGCCTCCATTGTTGCCAAGGTTGCCCGTGACCGCCTGATGGACGAATATGACAGGCAGTATCCTCAGTACGGCTTTGCCAGCCACAAGGGATATGGCACGGCGGAGCATGTGGCTGCCATCAGAAAATATGGTCCCTGCCCGATTCACCGCCTGACCTTTGAGCCGGTCCGCTCCATAGCAGCAGGAAGATAATGTGATTATTTTCAGGGAGGTACACTATGCCCACAAATGTAAATTCAGCGGTAAGTCCTTCTATCCAGCCCGCAGGCAGGACTGCGGAGACAAAAACAGATCGCATAGTCATAAACAAGGACGGCGGTTCCAGTTCGGCTTTTGCCAAGCAGACCGATGTAAAATTTACTAATTCCGTGGACAATATGTCTGCTGTGCTGGACAAAGTTGCCAGCAGCCGCCTGGGAACGGAGGCTGTCCTGCCAAAGCAGCTGCAGGAGATGATCAACAATGTGGTGCGGAGTGCTTTTTCCCTGGAAAACTCTCTGGGAGAGGGGCTGGGCAGTGCTATGGCAAGCGAGCGGTATTCTGCGGAGCAGCTGACCATTTTGGGCCGTATTTTTCAGCAGCTGGGCAATATGGCGGAAGCAAATGCCGTTTCTGACAGCCAGACGTCCGGTGTTCAGCTTGGCAGCAGCGTTATGGCAGGTGAGCTGACAGAGGCCCTGCAACTGGTGATGGCAAATATGAAAAACATCATCGGGGAAGGTTCTCTGTCTGGCAATACAGGGGATTTGGAACTGGTGCAGCTGGACAAGCTGGCTTTCCAGCTTTTGAACAGTGGCAGTACCGAAGGGGTGCCTGAGGATTTGGCGCGGCTTTTGCAGCAGCTGTCCGGGCAGCCGGTACCTTTGGGGCAGCCCGGCATGAGCAGCGCGGCTGCTGCGCAGGGCAGCGAGAACACGGGGATACTGAAACAGCTGATAGATGTGCTGTTCCCTAAGCCCCTGTCCGGCAATAACGCTGGTACGGCAACGGGCAGTGCGGCAGGCGGCAATACTTCCTTGGGAAGTTTTGCTGGTGGCATCATGAACGGCACTAATAGTGGCGTTGCTGAAAATGGCAATGCCTTTTACGGCCAGGTGCAGACGCCAGCCAATAATGCCCAGGGGAGCCAGCCAGGTGCTGTGAACAATGGTGTTCAGGTGCAGATGCCTGTCAATAATGTGCAGGGCAGTCAGCCAAATGCTGTGAACAATGGTGTTCAGGTGCAGATGCCTACGAATACTGTCCAGGGTAGTCAGCCTAATGTTGTAAATAACAGCGGCCAGATGCCGATGCCAGCCAATACTGCCCAAGGAGGTCAGCTGGGGGCAGTAAACAACGGCGGTCAGGTGCAGATGCCTACGAATACTGCTCAGGGCAGTCAGCCGGATGTTATGAATACTGGTGGCCAGCCTGCGGTAAGAGCAGATAATGTTCAGGATTTTCCGCAGGTGCTCAGGGATGGCAGCAGGCAGCCGGGCAGCGGGCAGAATATGGCTCATGCCCGGAGCAGGGCGGCAGAAGTTGAAAATAACCCGCTTTTTCGGCAGATTTTCAGCCGGTACGGCTATACCCAGGAGACAGGGATAATAAAAAATTCCGTCCAGCAGACGCAGCAGCCACAGCCGCATCTTGCCAATAACCAGCAGACAGCAGCCGCCTTCAAGGATATGGCACAGCTTATGCTGAAGGATAGCAGCCTGACGGCCAAGGATACACAGCTTTTGCAGAATTTTGTCAACGGCAGCCGGGAGGCGCTGAGCCAGCAGGATGCCAGGCAGCTGAACCTGCTGCTGAGGATGGTGCAGGGCAATATTCCGGCTGCTGTCCAGCAGGCGGGCCAGCAGCCGGGCATGGAGGGCCTGCCCAAGCTGTGGGCATTTTTGCAGCTGGCGGAGCTGGGTACCCTGAAAAATGTCAGGGCGAGGGACCTGAAGAATGCCAGCAGGGAAATCAAGACCGTGCTTTCCTCCCTGAAGGGGGCTGTGAGCAGCGAGGGAAGCTACAGGGCAGACGGGCAGAAGTCAATCAGCTTTGTGATGCCGTTGTACATAGGTGAGAATGAGCAGAGCTATCCTGCCTACATCAACCTGTATCACGAGCCGCCTCACGAGGATGAAATGGGCAGGCTGCGCAAGGATACCTGGTTCAGGGTCTGCGTCCTGACGGAGAATATCGGGGCGGTGGATATTGTCTGCCAGCTTTACGAGGGCAATAACCTGAACCTGCGCATCAGGTTTTCGGACCAGGAGGCGGTGCAGTCATTTAGCGAATACCTGCCGGATATCCGCAAGGCATTGTATGATACATCGGTTCATTTGAACGACTTGAAGGTGGGGACGGTGAATTAATTGTTAAAGGACAGAATGAAGCCAAGGGAAGAGCCGGAACTGGACCCCGAAGCGGAAAAAAAGGCCGTTGCCCTCAAGTACGACATGGAGAAAAACAAGGCTCCCAAGCTGGTCGCCAAGGGCAAGGGCCACGTGGCGGAAAATATTCTGGAAGCGGCAAAGAAGGGGCAGGTGCCTGTCTACCAGAACAAGTCATTGGTCAATATGCTGATGGCACTGGAGCTGGACAAGGAAATTCCTACGGAGTTATACACTACCGTGGCAGAGATACTGGCCTATGTGTACAGGATAGACAAGCGGCGCAAGGATAGCGTGATGGAAGCGATGCAGGCAAAGGAGAAGTAATATTCGTGGACAGCAAGGAACTGGGCAGGTGCGGCGAGAAGCTGGCAGCTGATTATTTTTCGTCCCACGGCTATAGCCTGTTGGAGTCGAATTACCGCTGCCGTTTCGGCGAGCTGGATCTTATTGCCAGGCGTGGCGATATGGTGGTTTTTGCCGAGGTCAAGACGCGGCGGTCCGGCAGGTTTGGCAGGCCGGGGGGAGCCGTAGATTATTTTAAGCAACAGCGGATTATCAGGGGGGCGAAGTGGTATATTCGCAGCAAGGGTCTGGAAAACAACCGCTTCCGCTTTGATGTGCTGGAAATTTTGCGCACTCCTGCCGGGCAGATGTGCATCAATCACATCAAGGGTGCTTTTGAGGCATAAAGAGAGGATGTATGGAATGAAGATTATAGTCGGTATTACGGGAGCCAGCGGCAGCATTTACGGGCTGAAGCTGATTGAGGTGCTGAAAAATGCAGGCCATCAGGTGCATGTGGTCATTTCGGACAGCGGGCTAGGCGTCATCCAGTACGAGTGCGATACAACCATTGAGGATATTGCTATGGTGGCGGACAAGATTTATAACGTGCATAACGTGGGAGCCGCTATTGCCAGCGGTTCCTTCCAGGCGGATGCTATGGTGATAGCCCCCTGCTCCATGAACACCTGCGGCTGCCTTGCCAGCGGCATTACGGACAACCTCCTGACCAGGGCGGCTGATGTCATGCTGAAGGAGGGACGCAAGCTGATTGTGGTGCCCCGGGAGACGCCTATGCATGCCGGGCATCTGGAGAATTTGCTGAAGCTGTGCCGCATGGGGGCTGTAATAATTCCGGCAAGCCCGGGATTCTACCACCGCCCTGATACGATTATGGATTTAGTCAACATGCTGGTAGGGAGGATTTGCGACAATCTAGGTGTAAAAAACAACTTATTTACCCGCTGGCAGGGCATAATGTGAGTTTACGCTTAAAAAGTTTCGTCATTTTACTAAGAAAAACATTATATGTTAGCTGATATGGTCTTTACAAGCTTTGGCAACAGTGCTATATTTTATTTTGTAATTAAGTGCACGGAAATTACAAACAGGTTAAAAGAAGTCATACAATGCTATAGGGGGACATTAAATGGCGTATATAAGTTTTGTGGCGGAATGTGGTCCTATTTATGATATCAAGAAAAGATTGGGGGTGGTGTCAAGGTCAAGAAATGGCTGGACCAAGGAATTGAACCTGGTCGCCTGGAATGACGGGGAGCCTAGATATGAGCTGCGCTCATGGTCACCGGACCACAGCCGTATGGGGAAGGGGATTTCCCTGAGTGTGGCAGAAATGGGTTCCTTGCTGGGAATCCTGGGCGATGTGATAGGGAGTATCCCTGATGAGCAGGGGAGCCTGGCCGGAGAGGAAAATGTGCCGGCAGGCCAGGCTCTGGCTGGCCAGGTCTTGTAGGAACAGGTTCTGGCAGCACAGGCGCCGGCTGAATGATTGAATATGTGGCAAGCTGTGAGAAATGGAACGGATAAAATGCGGCTGGCGTAGAGGAAAAATGTAACGGAGTTCAGAAAATATAAGTGCAAGGAAATGACCGGTGCGTACAGAGGGGTACGTCACCGGTCATTTTGTCTCCTGATGAAATTAAGCTGTTGCCGGGAAGCGATCAGCTTTTCAGGGCAGCCCGCAGGGCGGCAGCCATAGGTTCTTGGGGCAGTTCCTTGCCTGTCCAGAGGCGGAAGGCTTCGGCACCCTGCCCCACCAGCATCGCCTCGCCGTTGAGGGTACGGCAGCCATGCTCCCGTGCTTTTTTGAGGAAAAGGGTTTCGGCAGGGGTGTAGATGATGTCATAGACGAAGGCATCCGGCTTTATCAGGCTCCAGTCCACAGGGGGCATGGCATCAGTGCGGGGAGCCATGCCCAGAGGGGTGGAGTTGATGAGTAGCTGCGCCCCGGACAGCTTTCCGGCAAATTCAGGGCTGTGCCAGTCCATGACCTCAATGGCCAGGTACTGGCTGAAATAATCGGCAACAGGCTGCACCTTGGCAACGTTCCTGACGCCGATGGTGAGGCTTTTGGCCTTTTCCTTGATGAGCCCCCAGATGATGGCCCGGGCTGCGCCGCCGGCCCCCAGCAGGAAGGCGTTTTTGCCGGCCGGGGAGAATCCCTGCTGCTTCATGCCGTCAATGAAGCCCGTCACATCGGTGTTGTAGCCGGTGAGGTGGCCGTCTTCGTTTTTGACTGCATTGACGGCACCGATGATTCTGGCATCCTCATGTATCTCGTCCAGATACGCCATGATCGCCTGCTTGTGGGGGATGGTGACATTGAAGCCACGAAAGCCCAGGGCCTTCAGCCCAGCCACGGCTGCCCCCAGGTTTTCGTTCTGCACCGGCATGGCGATGTAGGCATAGTCCAGCCCTGCGGCCTGAATGCCTGCGTTCTGCATGGCCGGGGAAAGTGAATGGCCGATAGGGTTGCCTATCACGCCCATGTTGATGGTTTTTCCCGTAAACATAGTCTTGTATCAGCTCCTTGGTCTTGATTATTTTATTATACTAAAAAAATTCCACAAATGTCTACTGGTACTATTGTCAAGTTTACAGTTATCGTGTTATAATATCCCTTGTATGTAGAAAAACATCTTTTTAGGGTGTACGGAGGTAAAAGGAAATGAGCAAAAGCGAAAAAAATGGCTATTTTCTCGTGCGTGAGGAAATTTTGCCAGAGGCCATAAAGAAGACTATCCGTGTAAAGGAAATGCTGAAAAGGGGCGATGCCCGCACTATCAATGAGGCGGTGGAGCGCATGGAGCTGAGCCGCAGTGCTTATTACAAGTACAAGGATTATGTCTTCCCGTTCTATGAGGCCAGCCAGAACAAGATTGTCACTTTGACATTTTTGCTGGAGCACAAGAGGGGGGTATTGTCCAGCGTGCTGAATACCATCTCCGGCGACTCCGGCAGCGTGCTGACCATCAACCAGGGGATTCCTTTGCAGGGGGTTGCCAACGCCACTGTTTCCATTGAAACTGCCAATATGTCGGTGGATTTAGAGGCGCTGCTGGACAAGCTGCGCATGGTTGACGGCGTGAAGCGCATGGAGGTACTGGGACAGGCACAGGCGTAATGCCGGTGGTTCCGCAATTTATTAGAAGGAGAAATGTTTTTTATATGTCCAAGGAAATTAGTATAGGCCTTTTGGGTTCCGGCACTGTAGGTACCGGCGTGGTCAGGGTTTTGAAGGAAAATGCAGATGATATTGCCAAAAAAGTTGGCAGCAGGATTGCTATAAAGAAGGTTCTGGTCCGGGATATCGGCAGGAAGCGGGAGTATCTGGAGGGCATCCAGCTCACCGACCAGGCAGATGATATCCTGAATGACCCGGAGATTGATATTGTAGTGGAGCTCCTGGGGGGATTGCACCCTGCCCGTGAGTACATGCTGCAGGCTATGGAGAATGGCAAGCATGTGGTGACAGCCAACAAGGATGTGGTGGCTCAGTTCGGCCACGACCTTTTTGATATGGCTGAGGCCAAGGGCGTGGATTTCAAGTTTGAGGCCAGCGTGGGGGGCGGCATCCCGATTATTACCCCTCTGAAGGAGTGCCTGACAGGCAACCGCATCAGCGAGATTATGGGCATTGTCAACGGTACCACTAACTACATGCTGACGAAGATGACCGAGGATGGCTCTGATTATGCCAGCATATTGAAGGAAGCCCAGGCTATGGGTTATGCGGAGGCCAACCCTGCTGCCGATGTAGAGGGCTGGGACGCGGCCCGCAAGGCGGTAATTCTGGCTTCCATCGGCTTCAACACCCGCATCAATCTGGAGCAGGTTTCCGTGGAGGGCATCACCAATATCGAGCCTGCGGATATCAACTATGCTAATGAGCTGGGCTATGTCATCAAGCTTTTGGCTGTGGCCAAGGACTACGGCGAGAAGGGCGTCAATGTCAGGGTGCACCCGGTATTTTTGCCAAGCAGCCATCCGCTGGCGGCGGTGAAGGACGTGTTTAACGCGATTTTCCTCCGGGGTAATGCCATCGGCGATGCCATGTTCTATGGCCGGGGGGCAGGCTCCCTGCCTACTGCCTCTGCGGTAGTGGCAGATATTATCGGCGAGGCCAGGAATATCGTCAGCGATGTACATTCCGTAATCGGCTGCACCTGCTACAACAGCCGTGCTTTCTGCCCGATTGAGGAAACGGAGTCCTCCTATTATGTGCGGCTCCATGTGGATGATGAGCCGGGAGTGCTGGGCTCCATCGCTACGGCCTTCGGGGAGAGCGGCGTCAGCCTGAAATCCGTCATCCAGACCCGCAAGGTGGGCGTTCATGCTGAGATTGTGGCTGTTACCCATGTGGTGCAGCACAGGAATTTGCAGAAGGCGGCAGATGTGCTGAAGGGGCTACAGGTTGTGGACAGCATCCGCAGCATTATCCGCGTGGAGGAGAACTGAGCTAGGAGGCTTTCCGATGGAAGTAAAAAGTGTGAAGGTCAGGGTTCCGGGAACCTCAGCCAACTGCGGGCCGGGCTTTGACTGCCTGGGCGTGGCATGTACTATTTATAATGAACTGGAGCTGACTCTCCTGAAGGAGGAACGGCTTGATATAAAGATAACGGGGGATGGTGCCGAAAATATCCCTGTGGACGAAAGGAACATCGTGTGGCGTTCCATTCAGAAGCTGCTGGAAAGGGCCGGCAAGGCGCAGGAGTACAAGGGTGCTATTATCAGGATGGACAATGGCGTGCCCCTGTCCAGGGGATTGGGCAGCAGCGCTACTGCTATTGTAGGGGGCTTGAAGGCTGCCAATGAGTGCCTGGGCAATCCTTTTACCAATCGTGACCTTTTGCAGATGGCCACGGAGATTGAGGGGCATCCTGACAACGTGGCACCGGCGATTTTCGGCGGCTTTACCGTCAGCATTGTCAGGAATGGTAAGCCGGAGTGCTTTTCCTTGATGCCTAAGCTGCCCCTGAAGCTGGTGGTGACGGTGCCGGATTTCTTCCTGCCTACCAAGGCGGCCAGGGCGGTGCTGCCAGCGGAGGTTCCCATGAAGGATGCGGTGTTCAATATCGGCAGGGCGGCGATGTTGACGGCGGCCCTCTGTAAGGGCAACAGGAGCTTTTTGCGCAGCGTCTTTGATGACGCCCTGCACCAGCCTTATCGTGCCAAGCTGATTCCCGGCATGTACGATGTGTTCAAGGCAGCCCGGGCGGCAGGTGCCCTGGGGGCCAGCATGAGCGGCGCGGGCCCGTGCCTGATTGCCTTTACGGTGGAAAATGCTGATGCCGTGGGCATGGCCATGCGGGATGCCTTTGCCAAGAATAATGTGAAGTCTGAGTATCATGTTTTTGATATTGACGGCACCGGGGCAACGGTAATCTGATTAGTTAGACAAAAATGTATTATTTGGCTGATTTTGTTATATGCTGTATAATAAAGTTAGCCAATTTTTGTGTGCTGATACATCATGTATGCGTCAATGAACAGCTTTGTGTGTTGATGAATTATATTATGTGCTGATAAATCACTTTATGTGCTGATGAGTCATTGGGCGGATTATTGGAGCATTGTGCAGAATAATTTTCAGGAGAGGTATTTATGCTGGAAGCGGAGTTTGTGGCACGGGTGGAGGCTGCCGGGGGACGTGCCTTTGCAGTAGGCGGCTGGGTAAGGGACTTGCTGCGGGGAGAGCAGCCGGAGGACAAGGATTATGTGGTAACGGGCATGGAGGCTGAGGGCTTTGAGGCGGCATTTCCGGAGGGAAAGCTCATCGGCAGGGCGTTTCCTGTCTTTTTGCTGCCGGTGGAGGCGGATGACGGCAGGGGCTGCAGGCAGTGCGAAGTGGCGCTGGCGCGCAGGGAGCGGAAGTCAGGCAGCGGCTACCGGGGCTTTGCGGCAGAGGCAGGCAGTTCCATCACCATTGAGGAGGATTTGTACCGCCGGGACCTGACCATCAACAGCATGGCGATGGATCTGCATGAGGGCAGGCTGGTGGACCCCTACGGGGGACAGGCGGATATAGCTGCCGGGGTGCTGCGGCCCGTGTCGGAGCACTTCGGGGAGGACCCGGTAAGGGCTCTCCGGGCGGCGCGGTTTGCGGCACGGCTGGGCTACGGGCCTGCACCGGAGCTTTTGGCAGCTATGGGGCAGTGCCGCAGTGAGCTGCTTCAGGAGCCGGGGGAGAGGATTCTGGGGGAGCTGAAGAAAGCACTGGCCACGGACAGGCCATCCCTGTTTTTCCGGCTTCTTCAAAGCGCCGGGCTCCTGCAGGATATTTTCCCGGAAATCCATGCCCTCATAGGCAAGACCCAGCCGGAGGTGTATCACCCGGAGGGGGACGCCTTTGAGCATGTGATGCTGATTGCAGATGAGGTGGCAGGCAGGACGGATAATATCATTGCCCGCTTTGCGGCCCTCTGCCATGACCTGGGCAAGGGGGTAACGCCGGAGTCTATGCTGCCCCATCATTATGGCCATGAGGTGAAGGGGCTGCAGGTGCTGGCCGGCTGGAACCGCCGCGTCACCCTGCCCTCAGCGTGGCTGAAGGGGGCGAAGTTTATTATCAGCCAGCACATGCGGGCGCCCCGCCTGTCCAAGGCTGGGAAAATCTGTGAACTGCTCCTGATGATGAATGCTATGGAGGCGGAGCTTTCTATCAGCGACATCAAAATCATCATCCGGGCGGACAATAAGGGGCTGCCACCTTATCTGGAGCGGGCGGAGGAAATCATCGGCGCTATGAGGCAGGTATCAGGTGCCGGGGCACCGGCCAGGCTCAGGGGCAGGAAAATCGGTGACTGGGTAAAAGGGCGGCAGCTGGAAATATGCAGAAAAATGCTGGCAGAGGAAAGTACCATAAATAAAAGTAATTAATCTATAGCAAATTAGAGGATTTTCTGTTATAATAATACGAAAGAAATGTAACTGGGCTGCCAGGTGCAGGGCAGCCGGGGTATTCCAGGAAGGTGATTTTTATGGCAGTTTATCCGTACAAGGATATTAATCCTGATTTGGCCGAGGATGTTTTTATTGCTCCCAGTGCTTCCGTAGTGGGGGATGTGAAGCTGGGCGAAGGGACAAATGTATGGTTTGGCGCTGTGGTGCGCGGCGATGTGAACAAGGTAGTTATCGGCAAGCATACCAATATACAGGATAATGCCACGGTCCATACCATGAGCGACTCGCCTACGGAAATCGGCGACCATGTGACTATAGGACACAATGCGGTGGTGCATTGCAGCAAGATCGGCAGCAACTGCCTGATTGGCATGGGCAGCGTGCTGATTGGCTACTCGGAGATTGGGGATAACTGCGTCATCGGGGCCAATTCCTTTATTCCCCAGCACAAGAAAATTCCGTCCGGCTCGCTGGTGTACGGCAATCCTGCCAAGCTGGTGCGTGCCCTCAGGGATGACGAGCTGGAGGCGTTGAAGGCATCCACCGAGAACTACTACAAGCTGGGGCAGGTCTATGCGGAAATCCTGGGCAGCAAGTAGCTGTCAGGCTGCGCCTGGCGGATTGCTGCGGCGTCAGCAGGCATAGCAGCCGCCGCCGGGGCCTCGGCAGGGGGTGCCGTACTGAAGGAAATGGCAAAATTTGTTAGATGAATTTTGCCTGAAAAGCAGGATTTTTGCTATTAATGTAGAATTATACTAGTACAGAAGAAGTATTCAGGAGAGAAGGTATTGAAAAAATGGAAAAGACTTTGGTGCTTATAAAGCCGGACGCTGTAAGGGGTAAACACATCGGTGACATCGTCAGGATCTACGAGGAAAAGGGCCTGAGGATTTTGGCAATGAAGATGCTGCAGATGGATGAAAAGCTGGCTTCCAAGCATTATGAGGAGCATATTGGCCGTCCTTATTATGAGGATTTGATGGGCTTTATGACCTCCGGCCCGATTATTGCTATGGTGCTGGAGGGCCAGGGGGCTATTGCCAATGTGCGTGCCATCAACGGCAAGACCAACCCGGCAGAAGCGGCGGAGGGTACTATCCGCAAGCTGTACGCAGCCAGCGGCAGCCGCAACGCGGTGCATGCCTCCGATTCGCCTGAGAATGCTGCCCGGGAGATTTCCATTTTCTTTAATGCCTCTGAGATTTTCGACTAAGCTCGATTGATTGTGAGGAGGAATTTATATGAGCTTGTACACTGCTAGAGGCGATAGCGGCATGACCGACCTGAGCACCGGCCAGAGAATTGCCAAGAACTCCTGGCGAGTTAAGGCATACGGTGCTTTGGATGAATTTGGCTCTGCTCTTGGCATGGCCAGGGCTTTTTGCGAGAATGAGAAGGTGAAGGATTTGTGTCTGCGCCTGCAGAAGCTGAATGGCCTCCTGATGACCGATCTGGCCAGCCTGAACGATTATGAGCCTTTGATTACCCATGACCATGTGGTGTACCTGGAGAACATGATGGACAAGATGGAGGAGCAGATGGAGCCTCTCCACGGCTTCCTCATCCCGGGGGAGACCAAGGGCGGTGCCTGCCTGGATCTGGCCAGGACGGTGGCCAGGCGCGCCGAGCGTGTCATGTGGGATCTGGCCAAGAATGAGATTGTGCCTGATCAGGACAGGATTCTGCTGAACCGCATTTCTGACTTCTGCTTCATGCTGATGCGCCTGGAGGAAGACAGATAAGGGGCTGGCGGCCTGTTTTTGAAAAGTGGATAGCTGCAAGGAAGCGTGTGTTGAAAAAATTTTTTTCAATACGCGCTTTTTTTTGTGCCGCAGGCAGGATTTTTGCAATATATAGCGAATATGTTTTCTTAGAAAGATAAATAACTGCTGCAAAATCGCCCTGGGGGTGTAAGCGGCAGATGTGCTGTTTTTAGGAAGAGATGTATATGCGAAAGATTTGGAACATCAGACAAAAGGATAAGGAAAAGGCGGCGGGCCTGGCGGCAGAGCTGGGGGTATCATCGCTTTTGGCAGGCATCCTGCTGAACAGGGGCATTGACAACGCAGCTGAGGCCAGGGAGTTCCTGCACCCGGAGCACAGGGAGTATTATGACCCGTACCTGCTGCCGGATATGGACAAGGCGGTCAAGCGCATCAGGGCGGCCATCGAGGCCAGGGAGCAGATCGTGGTGTACGGGGATTATGATGCTGACGGCATCACGGCCACCACTGTGCTGCTGCGTACCCTGCAGCAGCTGGGGGGCTGGGCGGAGTATTACATCCCCGACCGCTTCACGGAGGGCTACGGCGTCAATCTGGAAGCCCTGCAAAGGCTGCACCGGCAGGGAACCAGCCTGGTGATTACCGTTGACTGCGGCATCAAGTCCGTGGCGGAAATCAGGCAGATGCAGGACTACATGGACTTCGTGGTGACTGACCACCACCTGCCAGGGGAGGAGCTGCCTCCGGCGGTGGCGGTGATCGATGCCCACAGGCAGGATTCTGTGTACCCCTGCGGGGAGCTGGCCGGGGTGGGGATTGCCTTCAAGCTGTGCCAGGCCCTGTGGCTGGCCATGAGAAAAGTACCGGCGGATAATCCGGGGCTGGAGATTGTGGCCCTGGGCACGGTGGCGGATGCGGTGCCCCTGGTGGATGAGAACAGGAAGATTGTGGCAGAGGGGCTGAAGTGCATGAAAAATTCCTCCTTTGTGGGGATACGCGCCCTGATTGAAGCCACGGGGCTGGGGAACCGGGAGATTGACAGCACCAGCATCGGCTTTGTGCTGGCTCCCCGCATCAACGTGGCAGGCAGGCTGAAAAGCGCCCGCCTCAGCGTGGAGCTGCTGCTGTCCGAGAACGAGGATATGGCGCGGGAGATGGCAGGGAAGCTGAATGAGCTGAACAACACCCGCAAGGAGCTGAAGGAGAAAATTCAGGCTATGGCGGAGGAGCAGCTGAAGTCAGCCGATCTGGATAATGCCCGGGTAATCGTGGTGGCAGGGGAGGAATGGCATCATGGGGTCCTGGGGCTGGTGGCCTCTGCCCTGCAGGAAAAATACTACCTGCCCACCATTGTCATCAGTATAAAGGATGGCGTGGGCAAGGGTTCCTGCCGCAGCATCCCCGGCTTTAACCTCTTCAGGGCGCTGACTGCCTGCCAGCCTGCCCTGGTGCAGTTCGGCGGTCATGAGATGGCGGCTGGCCTGACGGTCAGGGCTGAGAAGATCGGCCTGCTCCGGGAGATGCTGGAGGCGGAGGCCAGGCGGCAGATGACTGCGGCCCAGTACATCCCCTGCTATGATATCGACATGGAGATTTCCCCGGCGGAGATGACTATGGAGATGGTGGAGGAGCTTTCCCTTTTGGAGCCCTGCGGCATGAAAAACGAGCCGCCTCTGTTTGGCTGCCGGGGGCTTAGCTGCATCAACCCGGAGCTGAAGGGGGCGGATGCCAGGCACCTGAAGTTCACAGTCTCCGACCGGGGCAGGCTGGTGGACGCTATCGCCTTTAACATGCCGGAGGAACTGGCCAGGGTGGCACGGGGCGGCTTCGATATGGTTTATTCCGCCGGCATCAACCAGTGGCGGGACATGAGAAGCTTGCAGTGCATGGTGCGCTCCCTGGAGGAGCCAGTGCCGGTGCAGGAGGCCACAGCAGTGGACAGGGAGTTCATGCGGCAGATTTATGTTTTCCTCCGCAGCAGGGTGCAGGGGGGCCACAGGCTGTCAGCTGACCTTGGCTGGCTTGCCATGCAGGCAAGGCTGGAGGGCTGCCGGGCGAAGGAGCAGAACGTGGCGGATGCGGTGATGGTGCTCCTGGAACTGGGGCTTCTGAAAAAGACGCCGGAAGGCTATCTTGAACTTGCCAGTACGTCCAGGAAAATGGATTTGTACGATTCCCCTACCTTCAGGCGGTTAAACAGCTGAACTGGCAGGTTAAACAGCTGAACTGGCAGGTTAAATAGTTAAATAGGCAGGTTAAATGACTGAAAATGTGCTATAATATTTTCTAAAAGCAATAGAAATTAGTTGGTGGTGTTTTTTATGTTGGAGAAAAAGAGCCAGAATGATGTCAACATTTATATACCGGAGGTGGCAAGTGCCACTGCCGAGGTGACGATTGACGAGGTTATCAATGCGGTGCTGAAGTATCAGCCTCATGCTGATGTGGAGCTGGTGCGCAAGGCATACGAACTTGCCAATGCGGCTCATGGCGGCCAGAAGCGGGCTTCCGGCGAGGATTATATCATCCATCCCCTGTGCGTGGCAAAAATCCTTACCGAGCTGCAGATTGACAGCACCACCATCACGGCGGCACTTCTTCATGATGTGGTGGAGGATACGACCTACTCCCAGGCCCAGATGGAGGATATCTTCGGCACCGAGGTGGCCATGCTGATTGACGGCGTTACCAAGCTGGGCAAAATCAAGTACCAGTCCCGGGAGGAGCAGCAGTCGGAGAATTATCGCAAGCTGTTCCTGGCTATGGCCAAGGATATCAGGGTTATCATGATTAAGCTGGCTGACCGGCTGCACAACATGCGTACCCTGAAATTCGTCAAGGAGGAAAAGCAGAAGCGTATTGCCAAGGAGACTATCGAGGTGTATGCTCCCTTGGCCAACCGCCTGGGTATTTCCAATATCAAATGGGAGCTGGAGGATTTGTGCCTCAGGTATCTGGAGCCGGAGTTTTATTATGATTTGGTGGAGAAGGTCAAGCAGAAGCGGCAGGAGCGCCAGCGGTTTATTGAGGATGCCATCCTGCAGATTCACACCAAGCTCATCAGGAGCCGCATCAAGGCGGAAATCAGCGGCAGGGCGAAGCATTTTTACAGCATTTACCGCAAGATGAAGCGGGACAACAAGGATATCAGCGAGATTTATGACCTGTCGGCTGTCCGGGTGCTGGTGCACAATGTAAAGGACTGCTACGCGGTGCTGGGTGTTATCCATGCCATGTGGAAGCCTATTCCGGGCCGTTTCAAGGACTATATTGCCATGCCTAAGTCCAACGGCTACCAGTCCCTGCATACCACGGTTATGACCAGGGGGTATCCTCTGGAAATCCAGATTAGGACCTTTGCCATGCACAAGATTTCCGAATACGGCGTGGCTGCCCACTGGAAGTACAAGGAGGCAGGCCGCAGCGTAGGTGCTGGTACGGATTATGAGAAAAAGATTTCCTGGCTGCGGCAGATGATGAACCTGCAGCATGAGGTGAACGACCCTACTGAGTATCTGGAAGCTTTGAAGATGGATATTTTCTCGGACGAGGTCTTTGTCTTTACTCCAAATGGCGATGTAATTGATTTGCCAAAAGGTTCCGTGCCCATTGATTTTGCTTACCGCATCCACACGGAGGTGGGCCATCACTGCGTGGGGGCCAAGGTCAATGGCAAGATTGTGCCCCTGGAGTACAAGCTGAAAAACGGCGACCAGGTGTCCATCATCACCAACAAGGCCAATAACGGCCCTAGTCGTGACTGGCTGAATATCGTGGCTTCTTCTGATACCCGGGCCAAAATCCGTTCCTGGTTCAAGAAGGTGAAGCGGGAGGAAAATGTCATCCGGGGCAGGGAGCTTCTGGAGAAGGAGGCCAAGAGGCTGGGCTATGAGCCTAAGGATTTGCTGCGGGATGAATGGCTGAACTCCGTCTGCCTGCGGTTCAATATCAACAATGACGAGGATATGCTGGCGGCAGTAGGCTATGGCGGCGTGGCTGTCAATGGCGTTATTGCCAAGCTGATTGAGCATCACAAGAAGGCCATCAAGGCGGCAACGCCGCCGGATGTCAGCGAGATGCTGGAAACCATCAAGCAGCAGCACAACAACTCCCGGAAGAACAAGGCCAGCCACGGGATTCTGGTGGAGGGCGAGTCCGGGATGCTGGTGCGGCTGGCCAAGTGCTGCAACCCGATACCGGGAGACCCCATTGTGGGCTATATCACCAAGGGGCGGGGGGTTTCCGTCCACCGGGCGGACTGCCCTAATGTGCTGTCAGATGACGGTGACACTACCCGGGTGATAGATGTGAACTGGGATATCGGCCTGGATAAGGATTATACGGTGGAGATTGAGATTATCTGCAACGATGCGGCAGGCGTGCTGACCAGCGTATTGTCAGTACCGGCGGAGATGAAAATCAATGTGTCAGCTGTCAACGCCAAGGCCAACAAGGGCAACAAGACTTCCACGATTATCATGAGCCTGGAGGTGCGCAACGCGGCCCAGATATCCCTGGTGATGGGCAAAATCCGCCGCCTGAAGGATGTGTTCAGCGTCAGCCGTGCTATGGCAAGCTCAGCTGATAATAACAGCAATACCAGGCATGGCAGGTAAGCAGGGCGATTCAGAAGCGTGAGCGATAGTAATAGCAATAGTTGTGGTTTATAGTTGTAGTTTATAGTTATAGTTATAGTAATGGCAATAAGTGGTAGTAATAGTGTGTGTGAGGTGCAAGATGAGCTTTAGTGTAGATACTTTGGTGGTGGGCCCGATTGAGGAAAACTGCTATGTGCTGAAGGATGAGGAAACTGGTGAAGGCATTATTATTGATGCAGGAGATAATGGTCAGGAAATTCTTGCCTATGTCAGGGACAACGGCATTGGTGTGAAGCTTCTGGTTAATACCCACGGCCATTGGGACCATATCGGTGCCGTGGATGTGCTGCGGGAGGCCCTGGGGGTTCAGCTGGCCATCCACAGGGAGGATGCGCCTATGCTGACAGCCAGCGAGGAAGAAATGGCTGTGTACAGCGTTTTTGTGGGCAAGAAGAAGCCGGCGGAGATTTTGCTGGAGGATGGCGATGTGATTAACTTCGGCAAATCCAGCCTGAAGGTCATCCATACGCCGGGGCACACCAAGGGCGGCATCTGCCTGTACGGGGGCGGCTGCCTCTTTAGCGGTGATACCCTGTTTGCCAGCAGCGTGGGGCGTACTGACCTGCCGGGGGGCGATTATCACGAAATCCTGCATTCCGTGAATGTGGCATTGGCACAGGTGGCGGACGAAACCAAGGTTTATCCCGGGCACGGCCCTGCCAGCCGCATGGGCAGGGAACGCCGCTGCAATCCGTATTTGCAACAAGGATAAGTGGATTTCAGTTTGTCCTAGTGCTTGTTTGTAACTACGAGCATATACTGAAAGAAGTAGTTTGGTATTTCGTGGATTCTGTTCAGACATTATAAAGGGACAGGTAGCGGCAGTACCCATAGAAAACTCGCTCTCGCTCTTAGCACAGCCTCGCGCTTCTAAGCTCCTGCGTCGCTTACGCTCGCACTCGCTAAGAAGCGAGGCTGCACTCAAGGTTT
>JALFXV010000112.1 GCA_022786545.1 Selenomonadaceae bacterium | reverse complement strand
TCAGTGCACCATTATCCATGAGAGATACATAGTACCTGCTTCTCTTGCCAAGAAACTTCTTATAGCTGTTATCCATCTGCATCTCTATATCATACGCCACGCCATCCTCATCAATGACGAATAAATCCAGGCGTATTCCCTTCGTCCGCAACTGCGCCTCAAAACTTTTTTCAGGTTCAATATACGATAAAGATTTTATCCTGATGCCCAAAATCCGCTCTATCAGCGGCTTGCACAAATTGTTCTTTTCCATGACCAGCCTGAACATATAATTATTCTTCAGTGTCATCTTATTCCATTTGGTTATATTCTTGTTGCTCATAAGCACTTGCTCCATCTAAATATCGGAATAATTTAATGCACCGGGCGCAACGAAGCAGCCAATTCGCGTACCTGCTCCAATGTCAACCTGGTATATTTGGCTATTTTCTCAAGAGGCTCATTATCTTGAAGCATACTGAGCACAAAATCCTTAGTGGTTTGTGCGCGACCATAGGCAGTACCTTCTTCATAAGCCATCTCTCTGTTTTCCATTATAGTCTGCATGTAAGTCATATAGCACAACTCCCTTCCTGGGTCATTCCTGAGAGCCCTTACTTCGGCATCAAGCTGCCGGGTATAATCATCCGTCACTTCCCCGGTCGAGATATAATCTATCAGATTCGCCAATTCCTTGCTTATCCTGTGCCTGTCTCCCTCTGTATTGATAAACACACGAGTTACGCCATCATCCAATATCAGGCTGTGGTCTTCGTTGCAGATGGCATTGAATGTGTATTTTGCCAGACCTTTTCCAAAGGGGTCAAAAGTGCAGATGAAAATGACATATATAGACCAGACTTTGCCAACTTAGCAAAAGATATATATCCAAATACAAAGCTATTAATACTACACTTACAACAGAAAATTTATCATATTGCTTTTCGGTACTAGAGCAAATAATGTTACATTTTTCATTAGACTTTACTTAACAGATAAAGACACTCCTAGAGTCTTAGAACAAATCACACAATAATCTAATCATTTGACTAGACTCTTTTAATCCAGTTTTACACCAAATAGCAAAATGCTCACAATTGTTAAACATTAACGAGTATTGACTCATACCCAATTGGGATTTTGCTCTTCTAACAGTTTCTTCAGAAGAATAACAATGATATCCTGATATATCATAATCTGTCATTATGCTAGCTATAAAACCTGCATCCATATTTCTATTTTTTAGAATAATTGCTAATGCTTTTTTACTTGACGGAATATATCGAACACAAATCTTATCACCATCACCCTGAAACTTTTCCAAAGATGTTATATGTATATTTTTTTCATTACCATCATTAGGATTTGATGCAAAATGAATAACCTTACCACCACCAATATATACACCATAATGAGAATAACCTATTATCATGTCGTGCTGAACCGAATATATAATATCTCCTTTTTTTAAGTCAGGCATCATCAAGCCTCCTTTTTTCTTCTAAGCAGCGCCACATATATCACACATGGAACAGTTACGCGATAAGCAGGTCCAGCTATATCACTTATAGTCCAAATCCATCCTATATAACCCCAAAAACCTTTTGTTAATATTTTTAAACCTAATGTCCTAGCAGTTGCCTTGCCAATAAGCTTCAAGGCATTTTTCTCAAAAATTTCAAAACATGAAGCCATTAAATAACGAAATATCTGTGACCTGTACTTAGAAAAAACTTCTTTTGCCGCAAACTTTAATAAAACTTTTGTTTTCCAATTATCACTAGCAGTGAGTCCTTGTAATATAGCCAAACGATCTTCTTCTGACAATTCTTGCCATATTCCTTCAAAAACTTTTTCTAATAAACATTCTTCTTTTTTGTATATAGAATCACTGCTACGATATGTTACATTCATTTTATCACAAACATCAGATAACAACTCATTATAATCAACTTGAAACCAAAAAGTATTACTACCAAAATCCAATATCTCTTTTTTTATATATTTTACATATTTAGTTGGATGGTTTTTATTTCTTTTGTATTCATCTTCACCCGTCAGACTTTCTGTCAAATCGCCTTTTTGCAATATAATATCCACTAAAAATTGAAGTTCATCATCCGTACAAGAATCTAAAATATCTAATGCTTCTCCCATTATTTTATCCCTCCGTAATATCCGATATACAAGTCATATATTCCTGCTCTTTCCCACCATCGCGTTTGAATACATCAACTCTATATTTATCACAACTAACTGTATCAGCTTGTATAATATCACATATTAATGTTATATTCAACAAGTAAAAACATGTTAAGCATCGGTATGAGCATTGGCATACTGTATATTCATCAGGCATCCTCCCCAAGATAATCCTACACCAAAACCAACAGACATAATCCACGGCTTGTCCGGTCTATCCTGCTTCAACATATCACAAATAGCAATAGGGATAGAGCTTGATACAGTATTGCCATATTCTGCTACATCATTCCAGTATGGATAATTCATCAAATCACATTTATGCTGCAAATACTCCAGCATGAATTTATTCGCCTGATGAAATACAAAATACCCAATATCATCCCTGCTCCTGACTGTTTTAGCAAAAATCTTGTTTACTGTATCAGGAACTACATCCAAAGCAAATTCGCTAATAGCACTGCCGTTCATATGTATATTAAACTCTGTACGAATATTGCCATATTCATCTTCACTTTCAAGCCCCGCTGAAATACCGTATGGCTTTGCCATGCCACCGGCAGGCACAATCAGATTTTGATATCCGCTACCATCTGTACCAAATACCAATCCATCTATTCCGGCAATATCAGTCTCCACACCATCAATAAAAGTAGCTGTAGCCCCATCACCAAAAAGCGGCTTGACGCTATGATCCTGCTCATTTATATACTTGCTATATGTTTCTGCTGTCAGAAGCAGTACATTCCTTGCCTGACCTGACTCAATAATGCCCTTCGCCAAACTCAAGCCATAAATGTAGCCTGAACAGCCCAGATTAAAATCCAATGCACCACAGCTTTTCGGCAAACCAAGCTTATCTTGTAGCACACAGGCAGTAGTCGGCAAAAAATAATCTGGTGATTGCGTACACAGCATAATCATTTCAACCTGACTACGATTAACTCCGTCAGCAACAATCTTTTCCGCAGCCTTTATCGCCAAATCTGAGGCAATTTCATTTTTTTCACAAATGTGCCGTCTGTGTATGCCAGTTTTTTTACGCAACCGCCCCAATGGATTTTCCTCTACATTTTCAGGAAGATAATACGCAATATTTTTAATGTACGCTTTCAAACAACAACACTCCAAATCAATCCCCACCACAAAATACACCATAAAATACAATATAAAATAGCTTATGCTAAAAAGCCGCCATCAACCGCAATGCTGGAACCTGTAATCCAGCTAGCCCGGTCACTCAGCAGAAATAACACCATGCCAGTTATATCATCAGGCTGTGCAAGGCCTAAGAGATGATTTTTTTAAAAAAAATTTTGGTCAATCAGGCCATCCAAGCTTGATGTCATTACTGAGTTTTCTACCCAGCCAGGCATGATGCTGTTCACCCTGTGCCCCTTGTGGCAGATTTCTTTGGCCAGAGAGCCAATACAACCATTTACCGCAGACTTTGCAGCTGCATAGGCAAACATTCCTTTTTCGCTTGAAATTGCGCATACCGATGAAAACAAAACCGAAGATGTGGCTTTATGGGCATATTTCACTTTAGTTGTCAGCCTTACTAGTTCCACGCCTGCCCAAAAACTCGTATCCATAATATCGTGAGCCAGCTTCTTATCATACGACTTCAATGGTGTAAAATTATTAATCCCTGCCGCATGCACAGCACCATGCAGTTTGCCATGATCCGCTACAAATTCATTTATAGCACATTCCAGCTCATCACTATCGCACACATCCAGGGGAGCAATAAAAATATTATCTGGAAACTGCTCCTGCAACGCACGCAGCTTTTCCTCCCGTCTTGCTATCGCCAGAACCGTAGCACCAGATTGAGCCAAGTCTACAGCCACCTGCTTACCCATACCAGATGATGCACCTGTTACAACAAAGTTTTCCCCAGTAAAATCAAATTGTACGTTGCTCATAATGCCCTAACCTCATAGCATGCAATCTGCTCATTGCAGCAAATCATACAAGTCACCAATCGTCACGGCCTCACGCACTTTTTTTACATCCACCTTCATCCCACAGCTGGCATTAGCCATAGCAATATAGCTGACTATGCTCAATGAATCCCATTCTTCCAACCCGCTTAACTCGGTGTCAAATGAAATCTCCTCCTCTGCATCTAAAATATCTGCCATCTTTTCAAGAAAAGTTTCCTTTGTCATAACAAAATCCTCCTAACTAGATCTTTTGCTTACTATGTTAAAGTGAAATAATAATCCCCTGCTTATGTTCATTCCAATCATCTCTTGCCATAAACATACGCACAGCAACCTCTTCCTTGCCATTTTTATTAAAAACTTCATCACTGTTTGGAATTTCCTTGTAGCCTAGAAATTTATCAATCTTCATTGCGATTTTATTGCTTCTGAATACACTGGTTTCCAAATACTTCATATTGAGTTCGGCAAAAGCATACTCTACTGCCATATAAAACAAGGTAATGCCGGCATCAATCGGCACCTCTGTCTCGCCCAAATATGCACCAGGAGAACAGCATCCTTTCTCTTCATCATATTCCGTATAGCCGATATAGCCTATTGGACGGCCTAAAAACTCAAAAATCAAATTTCTTTTTATAGGATTATCCTTTATTCGCTGAAACCATGCAAAATGCTCTTCCCAGACAATTTTATGGTCAGTCAGCATTTTGCTATGCACTCGCTCTGAATTGCGCCATTGCAAAACCATTTGCAAATCACGCTCCTCAAGAGGCCGAAGGCTGTACTCGCTCATGTTTGCTTCCCCTCCTGCAATCCACATATATACCAATAACGCATACTACTATAAGTGCTGTGGATAAACAAATTTTAAAAACGACAAAAGTCCCCCCCTTAGAACACATTTGATACTTTGTATCCTAGAGGGAGACTTTTTCTATTTCAGTTATTATTTTAGCACATAAAACCAATATTGAAAATGATTTTATATACCTACAACCAATAATTTACAATACATACTTATTTTACAAACAGCTTATCCCTTACCCTTCCGATACGCCTCTGCCAGAAGCTGCACAGGATGGTATGCCACCTGCGGCAGATGGTTCTGCACAATACCGTCCGTTATGTGCATACGGCAGCTTGGACAGCTGGCGCATACATAGTCCGCATGAGTTGCTTCGATATTCTGGCACTTGCGATCATTAATCTGCCGTGACAGCTCATAGTGAGACATGCAGAAGGAACCGCCGGAGCCGCAGCAGCGGTCATGCTCCTTCATCTCCACGAAGTTCAGCCCCGGAATAGACTTCAGCACCTGCCGCGGCTGCTCCGTAACCTTGAGGCCCCGTATCATGTGGCATGGGTCATGCATAGTCACAGTCTTGTTGATATTGCCCAGATTGTCCGTCCGATAGCCGGTCTCCACCAGGAACTGGCTGATTTCGCGCACCTTGTCAGAAATTCGCTGCGCCCTGGCCTGCCATTCCGGCTCATCCTTCAGCCACTTCGGATAATCCCTCAGTGCCTCCACGCAGGAACCGCAGGAGCCTACAATGTAGTCCACATCATAGCCCTCGAACACCTCTATGTTGTGCTTGGCCATTTCATTTGCCAAATCAAAGCAGCCAGCCACATGGACAGGAGTGCCGCAGCAATGCTGCTTGCCCGGCAGCACAACCTCGTTGCCGTTTTCCTTCAGCACCTCAATGGTTGCCTTGCCAATATCGGTGTACATAAAGTTAATGGTACAGCCGGTGAAGAATGCCACCCGGCGCTTGGCACCGGCAACCTTGATAACCTCCGGGTACTCGCTCCTGAGAGGCGTAGATGCCAGCGGTGCGGTAGCCCGGTTCGGGTCCATGCCCGGCACCGGGAAGCGGGAAAATACCGCATTCTTGTCAGGAATATCCTTGAAGGTGAGCCAGCCAAACATGCCCCCCATCCTAAGCGCCGCATTGAACAGAGGCCGATTGCTCAAAAGCTTGAACACTGTGCTCTTGACAGGGTGCAGCCCCCGTGCCTTGACAGCTGCATTGCGCCCCCGCAAAATCAAATCATCCGCCTTTACGCCGCACGGGCAGTTAGCAGAGCAGGTCTTGCAGTTCAGGCACATCCCCATGATGCTGTCAAATTCCTCGCTGATAGGCAGCTTGCCGCTAAGCACTGCCTGCATCAGGGAAATCTTGCCCCTGGCCACGGAAAACTCCTTTTTCGTTTCACGGTAAATCGGGCAGCCCGCCTGACAGTTGCCGCACTTCATGCAGTTGGCAAGGGCGTCATCAATATCCCTCAGCAGAGTAGTATCATGACTGTTCATTGCCTCTGCCGTCAATTTATTTTCAGCCATAATCAACACTCTCCTAACAGCTTACCAGGGTTCAAAATCAAATTCGGGTCAAGGGCGCGCTTGATCGCCTTCATGGCATTCATGCCCTCCTTGCCGTGCTGCTGCTCCATCCACGGCAGCTTGCCAAGGCCGATGCCATGCTCACCAGACAAAGTGCCGCCCAGAGCCAGAGCTCCCTTGAAGATATCATCCATGGCATCATGCACACGCTTCATCTCATCCTCGTCACGCAGGTCGCACACGATAGTCGGGTGCATATTGCCATCACCGGCATGGCCGAAAGTGCCAATAGTTACATTGTGGTCCTTGGATGCCTTGGTCACAATCCGCAGGAAATCAGGAATCTTGCTCCTTGGGATGGTCGCATCCTCCACAAAGGTAGTAGGGCGCAGCTTGGCCAGGCACGGCAGGGCCATGCGGCGTGCCGTCCAGAGCTGTGCCTTGTGCTCAGCGGACTTTGCCAGGGTAACCTCACGGGCATTATTCGCCTTCAGCACCTCCAGCACCTTTGCCTTTTCATCCTCAACCACAACAGGATTGCCATCCACCTCGATCAGCAGGATGGCATCTGCATCCACCGGCAGTCCCACATGGGTAAAGTCCTCAACGGTGCGGATGGTGGCATTGTCCAGAATTTCCAAGGTAGCCGGAATAATCTTGGCCGCAATAATGCCGGACACTGCCTTGCCTGCATCATCAATGGAGTCAAATATGGCAATCATGCTCTTGGTAGCCTCAGGAGCAGGCAGCAGCTTCAAAAGAGCCTTGGTCACAATGCCCAAAGTTCCCTCAGAGCCGGTAAAGAGCTTGGTCATGTCATAGCCGGACACGTCCTTTACATTCTTGCCGCCTGTGTGGATAATATCGCCATTGGCAAGGACAACTTCCAGCCCCTGTACATAGTTCTTGGTGATGCCGTATTTCAGTCCCCGCAGGCCGCCGGAATTTTCCGCAATAGTGCCACCCAGGCTGGCAGTCTTTACCGTGCCAGGATCAGGCGGATAAATCAGGCCATACTGGGCAATATGGTCATTGATGTCCTGCACAATGACACCTACCTCCACCTCGGCAATCAAATTTTCCAGATCCACATCAATAATCTTGTCAAAGCGGAGCATCAGCAGCACGATGCCGCCCTTCAAAGGAGCAGTACCGGCAGACAGGTTGGTGCCGGAACCACGAGGATACACAGGAATCCTGTGCTCGTTGGCAAACTTCATAATTTCCGAAACTTCCTGAGTCGTTCCTGGCGATACCACCACATCAGGCATGTAGGAATGGCCAGGCGTAGCATCATAGGAATACTCATAGAGAGCCTCCGGGGAATGCAGCACATGCTCCTTGCCCACGATCCTTTCCATAGCTTCAATCAATTGTGTTTTCTCCATAGCTACCTCTCCTTTACCGTAACAAACAAAAAACACCCACTCAAAACATCAGCACATTAGAGCATCAGCAGAAGAATATCAGAAATACTTGGCAGCGACCTTTTCTACTCCGTCAGCATTGGCCTTGCTCCACTCAGCAAAGCTCATGCCGCTGTCAGCCACTGTCTTGCCCAGCTCCACCAGAAAATCAGGCACCTCAGTCTCAAGAATCACCCCTGCTTCCTTGCCGAAGACCTCCTGTCCCTGAGCATCACAACCGTTGAGATACAAAAGCCATGCCGACTGCCTGTCCTTGACAGCACCCCTAAAGCCCATCGGCACAACCTGCGGCGTAGCACAGGAACCAGGGCAGCCGGAAATATGAATGGCTGGCAGTGCCCCATCCGGAATACCTGCCTGCTGCACAGCCTCCGCACAGCTTCTCAGCAGTGCCTGGGAATCACGCACACCCTGCTGGCAGATAGCACCGCCAATGCAGGCGGAAGCCATCTCAAAGAGGCTGGCGGCACTGTCACCGGCAGTCATATCAATAAACTTCTGTGCCTCCCCGGCGGTCAGGTTCACGATATAGGCAGTCTCATCCAGCGCCAGGCGGATTTCTGCCCCCTCAATCTCCTGCAGGGCATCGCTTACCTGGCAGAATACCTCCGGTGACGGGCAGCCACCCAGCGGATGCCATACTACGCTGTACAGCCCGGGCTGCTTCTGGGCTATAGCCCTGCGGTTCTCAATGGTGCCGTCCCCTGCCTTGGTGATGGCTTCTTCTTTGATTTCAAAGGCGAAATCATCGGTGCACTCCACCTCTGCCAGCTTTGCCTGAAAAGCTGCATAATACTTTTCCGCACCGCCCAGAGTTTCCTGCATGTAGCGGCTCCTTGCCCTGGCACGGTTTTCGTAATTGCCATAGGCCCGGAACATTACCCACATAGCGCGGACATACTTCAGTATATCCTTTGGCTCCACAGCCTCGCCAACCTTGACGCCTACCTTCGGATTTGGCCCGATGCCGCCTGCACTGTACACATCAAACTTGCCATCAGGCCGCGCCACGAAGCCAAGGTCACGCATGGTGGCATGAGACTGGTTCTTCGGAGAGCTGGAAAAGCCGATTTTATACTTTCTCGGCATCTTCTCCGCATTGATAAACTGCATGGCATACTGGCCTACAGCCTCTGCATAAGGCATCACATTGAAATACTCATCTGCATCAATGCCGGACAGAGGGGAACAGGTGGTATTCCGCGGAAAATCTCCGCCACCGCCTACAGTGACAATGCCCACCTTCAGTGCATCTTCCATAATCCTGCACACAGGCTCCAGCCCCAGGTTATGCAGCTGGACTGTCTGACAGGTAGTAAACTTTATCTTGTCCACCCCATATTTCTTGACCTCGCCTGCAATAAAGGCCATCTTCTCCTTAGTCAGGCGGCCGGCAGGCATCCTGAGACGCAGCATGCTCTTTGGCTCGTCCCCCTTCTGGGCATAACTGCCGAATTTGCCGGAAATCCCCTTGTACTCAGCACGCTTCAGCTCACCGGCATAATATTTCTTGGCAGCCTCCTGAAAGACCTGCATATCATCTTTCCAGGACTCAACCGGAATAACATTCATAAAAAACACCTCGCAAAACTCTCAATAAAGTATAAACAGCAAATTATCAATGACCAATGAAAAAATCATCAACTATCCATATTCCTACATATTCGCCACAAAACAAAAAATCCCTGCTAAATGCAGGAAATTTTTTGCAAAATTAATATAAATTTAAACTAAAGTCCCTATGCCACTGCCTTCATTCAGGAGCAGCATCTCACATAATCCCCACGATGTGCTGCACAATCAGGGACACCACAGCCACCGCAATCCAGCAGCACAGCCCCAGGAAAATCGGGCGCACGCCGTTCTTTACCAGAGACATGAGGTTGGTATTCAGCCCGATGGCTGCCATGGACCAGACGATGCAGAACTTGCCGAAATCCCCCAGCCCTTTGCTCACCTCTGCCGGCAGGATGCCGCTGGTATTGACAATGGAAGCCACCACAAACCACAGAATGAAGAAAGGAAAAATCCGCTTTAAATCAAAG
>JALFXV010000097.1 GCA_022786545.1 Selenomonadaceae bacterium | reverse complement strand
AAAAACATATTTGTCCATCTCCATATATGTTTTTGTTTTGCCATCGGCTTCCATCTCCTGCTTTATCAAGCCAAGATGCGGAGCGTAATAGGAATATAACAATATATCTTCCCCATTACTATCTTTTAACCCTGTTTTTTCACGCATTTTGATGCAATGCTCAAATGACCTCTCAAGTTTTGGTATTTCAACAGCAACATCACTCTCCGCCAGCTCTATAACAGCCTCATTGGAAGTCTGTTCCTCTGCCTCATAATTTAAGAAAACATACTCCGTAATGCGGTCATTTCCTCTTATACTCTCACCAGAGGATTTATACATTACTTTCTTCACATTCTGCATATCCTTGTCATAAAAATACTCCCCTAACTCCCAAGGAGAACTTATTCCCATAACAGGTTCTATCATGCCATATTGGTTCTTACCCAAAAGAATGGTTCTATACCGTGCCCGTTCTGAACCATTTGCCATAATATATTCATGACGCTACATATATTGTTTGTCACTTTTGCCAGGATATATGTAACGCTTTAATATAGATTGACTAGGTAAAAATTCATTAATCTGATAAGGATTAATATCTTTTACCCCTATAAAAATTGCTACATCATCAACCAATTCTGAACACACTTCCTCAGCTTTTTCTTGCATAAGATTCATTTCAGCAGGGAAAAACAATTTTCCTATTAGAATAAACCAGACAGCGATAATCATGCCTATTCTGCCACCTATTTTCGTTGCCTCATCTATGCTATTTACATCTCTTTCCTTATTACCGTCCATGGCAATCCCTCCAAATCTAATTTAGCTATATCATATATTTCACATTATAATATATGGCATCACCAGCTTTGTCCTTGCACACGGACATTTTAATAATTTACAACACAATTATATTGCCATTATAACCTCATATTGTTAAAATAGTTATGAAAGGTGGCAGTTTTATGGATTTAGAAACACTTACAGATATACCAAATGCAGAAACCATTCAGGCTATACACGAAACAGAAATACTTCTCAATACTCCAAATGCAAAAAAATATAATTCACCTGATGAGCTATTCAAAGAACTTGGAATATAAAAATATACCATGAAAAGCGGTGCAACGTATCCCGGATATAAAACTATCAAGGTACGCTGCACCGCTTTTTCTTGTGTTCTTTACAACTATGTCTAATTGTTATTCACCCTCATAAAAACCATTATCATGATATTCATTCACTTCTTTAATACTTATCATAATCCAATCTCACTTCCCGTATAGGCTCTAAAAATTTTGAGGCATCTATATATAAATCTTTTAGGATTGGCAGTAAATCTATATATTCTTCCTCTGGCTTTTGATTATGCCTATATTTAGCCATAACCACGATATAACCATTATCCCATTCCTTTATATCAGTAAAATATTCTAAGGAATGTGGTCCTCTAAACCGGATAATGTGGTCGCCATATTGGAATTTAATCATATCTTTATCATTGCTTAAATAGGCTTGAGCTATATCCATATTGCCCCCCCGTTCAACCAGCTTAACAAATTTATCGTATTGTATCTATCAACTATGAACATAACTTTCCCTGTCATATTACAAAAAATCTGCACTATGATATGCTACGAAAACATAGCATAACATGGCATGGCATAGCATATCATAGCACTCCATATCAACTTGATACTCAATACTCACTCCAGCAGCGGCTTCAAAAACCTGCCTGTGTATGACTCAGGCACCTGCACGATTTCCTCCGGCGTGCCCTGGGCCACAATAGTGCCCCCCTTGTCACCGCCTTCCGGCCCCAAGTCCACAATATGGTCAGCACTCTTGATCACATCAAGGTTATGCTCAATGACCACCACCGAGTCACCGCCATCCACCAGCCGCTGAAGAATCCCCAGCAATTTGTGGATGTCAGCCGTATGCAGTCCCGTAGTCGGCTCATCCAGGATGTACAGGGTCTTGCCGGTAGAACGGCGGGACAGCTCCGTTGCCAGCTTGACGCGCTGGGCCTCACCGCCGGACAGGGTAGTAGCCGACTGTCCCAGCCGCACATAGCCCAGCCCCACATCCTGCAGCACCTGCAGCTTGTTGGCAATCCGCGGCACATTCTTAAAGAACTCCACCGCCTCCTCAATAGTCATGTCCAGCACATCAGCAATCGACTTGCCCTTGTACTTTACCTCAAGGGTTTCCCGGTTGTACCTGGCACCGCCGCAGACCTCGCAAGGCACATACACATCGGACAAAAAGTGCATCTCAATCTTGATGATACCGTCCCCCTTGCAGGTTTCACAGCGTCCCCCCTTCACATTGAAGCTGAAACGCCCAGGCTTATAGCCCCGCATTTTCGCCTCGGAGCACTGGCTGAAAAGAGTGCGGATCAAATCAAATACCCCGGTATAGGTGGCAGGATTCGAGCGTGGCGTCCTGCCGATAGGCGACTGGTCAATATCAATAACCTTGTCCACATTTTCAATGCCCAGCAGCTTTTTAAATTTCCCCGGCCTGCCCTTGGCACGATACAATTTTGATGCCACAGCCTTGTAGAGAATTTCATTAATCAGGGTACTCTTGCCGGAGCCGGACACGCCGGTAATCACCGTAAATACCCCCAGGGGCAGCTTCAGATGCACATCCTTCAGATTATTCTCAGCCGCACCCACAATTTCCAATAATTTGCCGTTGCCCCTGCGCCGCACCTCCGGCACAGGAATTTCCTTCCTGTGGCTCAGATACTGGCCGGTAACGGACTCCGGCACCTGCATGATTTCCTCAGCCGTCCCCTGTGCCACCACATAGCCCCCCTGGGAACCGGCACCGGGACCGATATCTATAATATGGTCTGCCACACGCATGGTATCCTCGTCATGCTCCACCACCAGCAGTGTATTGCCCATATTGCGCAAATTCTGCAACGCTTCCAGCAATTTATTATTGTCACGCTGATGCAGCCCGATGCTTGGCTCGTCAAGTATATACAATACACCTACCAGCCCTGAGCCAATCTGGGTAGCCAGCCTGATGCGCTGGGCCTCGCCGCCGGACAAAGTACCTGCCGCCCGGGACAGTGTGAGATATTCCAGCCCCACTGTTACCAGAAACCCCAGCCGGGCATTGATTTCCTTCAGCACCTGCTTGCCGATAGTGCGCTCCCTGTCAGAAAAATCCACCTGCTGGAAAAACTCCCGGCAGTCCCGTACCGTCATATCCGTCACCTGCTGGATATTCCTGCCGCCAATCGTCACCGCCAGCACCTCCGGCTTCAGCCTGGCGCCATGGCACTCAGGACAGAGGCTGATGCTCATGTAATTCTCGTATTCCTCACGCATCATATCCGAGTCGGACTCCTTGTAGCGGCGTTCCAGCATGGGCATAATTCCCTCAAAAGGGCCATTATGTATCTTGTAAATGCCGAACATGTTCTCATAGCCAAAATCATACCGCACCTCCCCGGTGCCATACAACAGCAAATCCTGCACCTTGGCTGGCAAATCCTGCCAAGGCGTATCCAAATCACAGCCATGCTTTTCCAGCACCGCCTTCATCTGGCACATGGAGTATGACTTGGTATTGCTGGACAAAGGAGCCACCGCTCCACCAGCCAGGCTCAGGGACTTATCCGGCAGCACCATATCCAGATCCAGCTTCATCTGGCTGCCCAGGCCGCTGCACACTGGACAGGCACCGAAGGGACTGTTAAAGGAAAACATCCGCGGCGTAATCTCCGGCAGGCTGATGCCGCAGTCCTCACAAGCAAAATTCTGGCTGAACATCAAAAGCTCCCCATCCACAATCTGCACATAGGCAACCCCCTGTCCCATTTTAAGGGCAGTTTCCATGGACTCCGCCAAACGGGCACGGATTTCCTCGCGAATCACCAGCCTGTCCACTATCACCTCAATAGTATGCTTCTTATTCTTTTCCAGCAGGATTTCCTCACCGGCATCCCGCATTTCACCGTCAATCCTCAGACGGGTATAGCCCTCCTTGCGGATATGCTCCAGAAGCTTCTTGTGCTCCCCCTTCTTGCCCCGGACAGCCTGGGCCATCACCAGGAGCTTCGTCCGCTCCGGCAGCAGCAGAAGCTGGTCCAGCATCTGGTCGATGGACTGCTGATTGACCGGCTTGCCACATTTCGGACAGTGGGGATGCCCCACCCTGGCAAACAGCAAACGGAGATAATCGTAAATTTCCGTCACTGTCCCCACCGTAGAACGGGGATTGCGGCTGGTGGTCTTCTGGTCAATGGAAATCGCCGGGGAAAGCCCCTCTATATAGTCCACATCCGGCTTGTCCATCTGCCCCAGGAACTGCCTGGCATAGGAGGACAGGGACTCCATATACCGCCGCTGCCCCTCGGCATAAATCGTATCAAAAGCCAGTGATGACTTGCCTGAGCCGGACAGCCCCGTAATCACCACCATCTTGTCCCTGGGAATATCCAGATTGATATTTTTAAGGTTGTGCTGCCTGGCACCCCGTATCCTGATATATTTATCCATAGCTAACCTGCTTTATCCTTTCCAATACATGCCAGCCATTCAGACCGGCTCTTTCTCACACGCTTTTTTATTCCTGCTTCTTCGCAAATACTATTTTCAGCTGATATTTCAACTAATATTTTCAGCTAATAGTTTAAGCTAATATTTTCAGCTTTTCTTCTTCCTGCTGGATTTCTTCCCCATGGCATCCTCCAGCTCAAAAATCATATCCCGCAGCTGCGCCGCCCGTTCAAATTCCAGGGAACGGGACGCCATCTGCATTTCCTTCATCAATGCCTTCAACAGTGCCTCGGACTCCTTCTTGGTCATCTTCTTCCCCGGCACCTGCAGCTTCTTGGCTGCCGCCCGTGCCGTGGCATCCACATCCACCTTGTACTCACCACTGGACTCTGCCACCAGGGTAAGCTCAATCAAATCCTTCACCGGCTTGATGATGGTCTTTGGCACAATGCCATGGGACTGATTGTACTCCTGCTGCACCTGGCGGCGGCGCGATGTCTCGTCAATAGCCCGGCGCATGGAGTCAGTAACCACGTCAGCATACATGATAACCCTGCCCTCGGCGTTCCGTGCCGCCCTGCCGATGGTCTGAATCAGGGAAGTATCAGAACGCAAAAAGCCCTCCTTGTCCGCATCCAGAATCGCTACCAACGATACCTCCGGCATGTCCAGCCCTTCTCTCAGCAGATTAATGCCCACCAGCACATCGAACTTCCCCAGGCGCAGCTCCTTGATAATCTCCGCCCGTTCAATAGTAGCAATATCCGAATGCAGGTAGCGCACCTTTACCCCCATATCCTTCAGATAATCCGTCAGGTTTTCCGCCATGCGCTTGGTCAGGGTTGTCACCAGTACCCGCTGATTTTTTGCCACCCTGAGATGAATCTCCCCCAGCAGGTCATCCATCTGCCCTTCCAGGGGACGGATCTCAATCTCCGGATCCAGAAGCCCCGTAGGGCGGATAATCTGCTGAGCAATCTGCTGGGCCTGCCCCAGCTCATACTTGGCAGGGGTTGCCGATACATAGACAATCTGGTTGATACGCTTCTCGAACTCCTCAAACTTCAAGGGACGGTTATCATAGGCAGAAGGCAGCCGGAAGCCGTTATTGACCAGGGATTCCTTCCGGGAGCGGTCCCCGGCATACATGGCGCGAATCTGAGGCAGGGTAACATGGGACTCATCAATGACAATCAGAAAATCCTCCGGGAAATAATCCAGCAGCGTATATGGCGCATCCCCTGCCGCCCTCTGAGTCAGATGGCGTGAATAATTCTCAATGCCGGAGCAGTAGCCCATTTCCTGAATCATTTCCAAATCATAATTCACCCGCTGCTCAATCCGCTGTGCCTCAATCAGCTTGTTTTCCCCTTTAAAATACTTGACCTGTTCCTCCATCTCCTGCCGGATGGTGCCCATAGCTGTTTCCAAATCCTCCCTGTTGGTGACATAGTGGGAGGCAGGGAAAATCATGGAATGAATGCGCTCGCCAATAACCTGCCCTGTCAGCACATCAAACTCCAGAATCCTGTCCACCTCGTCCCCGAACAGCTCGATGCGCACCGCCCTGTTGTTGTACCCGGCCGGAAAGACCTCGATGACATCACCCCGCACCCGGAAATTGCCACGTTCCAGCACCATATCATTCCGCTCATACTGCATGGTGACCAGCCGCCTTAGGATGGCATCACGGTCGGTTTCCTGCCCCTTGTGCAGGGACAGCACCATCTCATGATAGCTTTCCGGGGAACCCAGGCCATAGATGCAGGACACGCTGGCCACGACAATCACATCACGCCGCTCAAAGAGAGAGCAGGTAGCAGAGTGCCGCAGCTCATCAATCTCGTCATTGATAGAAGCATCCTTCTCGATATATGTATCCGTAGAGGCAATATAGGCCTCCGGCTGGTAATAATCATAATAGCTGACAAAATATCCTACATAATTGTCAGGGAAAAAAGCCTTGAACTCGCTGGCCAGCTGTGCCGCCAGCGTCTTGTTGTGGGCAATGACCAGGGTAGGCCGCTGCACCTTCTCAATCAGCTTGGCTATGGTAAAAGTCTTGCCCGTGCCGGTAGCCCCCAGCAGCACCTGGGCCTCCTGCCCGTTCTCGATGCCTGCCGCCAAATCCTCCACCGCCTGAGGCTGATCCCCCATAGGCTCAAAGGGCGCCACCACCTTGAATGGCACCGCCTTGTCATTATCAAAATCCATATTATTCAGCTTTGGAAGCATTTTTTACCCTCCCTGCATACGTTTGGAATATATTATCTACATTGTACCACAAAATACGGAAAATTAATATAAAAAATTAAAAAAGATGCTATATCTTTCGATACAACATCTCTCAATAAGTCAATTCACAAAAAACTAAGCTCATACAGCTCATCAGGGCAAATATCCTGCCCTTCAGGCCAAATAACAGTGTACCCATCTGTTGATACTGCTTTAAAATATGCTAAATCTTTTAAGCGTCCGTACCATTCCCCCTTGATATACGGCTTAACATCAAACTTCTTTTCTTCTCCATTGTCAAACCTGATTCTGATAAGATAATTATCAATAGGAACAACAGCAACAGCAGTAGGTCTTAGCATAATATTCCCCCCTGTTTCAAACTTACCTTAAAGGATCAATCTTAAAATAACCATCGCCATTAGAAAGCATTCTCCAATTTGCAGCCAACTCATCCTCATGTATTGCCATCCAGCCTTCAAGCATTTTTAACTGCTTTTTTGGAAAACTGCCTTCCAAAATCTCGCCATCTAAAGCAATTACGATCTCATAATCATTATAAATAGCATGTATATGAGCTTTATGGTGCTTTCCACCGCGTTCACTCTGCATTCTTACAATAATTCCAAAAAACATAGATAATGCTGGCAATTTCAGTCTCTCCTCTCTCATATACACATGTGAATTATATTTCATTATACCATATATCCATCTGGCTTTGCATGAACCCAAAATAGAAAAAGTGAAAAAGATAAAAAAGCAGCCTCCCGGGGATGATGGGAAGCTACTTTTCTAAAGGAGATATATAATTGGTCGATAACTGCCGGAACTAGGGGTCTCCAAACAGCTACCATATATGGTTGATGCTCAGTTAGTATATAGCGCAGAGAATACGCTATTGCTGTGTACTACTAAGCCAGCATCCAATTAAAACAACAGGTGTAATCATCCGTATCAGCGATTACTTGTCCTCCGGCAGAGGCTTATCCTGCAGGGCATCGAAGCCCTCCTCGCCGGTACGAATCTTCACAACATTGTCCATGGTGTGAACGAAAATCTTGCCATCGCCATAATGACCGGTGTAGAGAACCTTCTTGGCAACGTTGATGATGGCAGCAGGAGCAATCTTGGATACAACGATATCAATCTGTACCTTCGGCACAAGCTTGGAAGCTACGGCAGCACCACGATACATCTGGCCGTGGCCCTTCTGGATGCCATAGCCAAGGACACGGGTAACCGTCATACCGGTAATGCCGATGCGCTCCAGAGCTACCTTCAAGCGCTCGAAACGCTCCTCGGAGGTAATAATGGTCACGCAGGAAATATGAGTCTTTTTAGTATCAATAACCTCATCGTTAGAAGCAGCAGGAGCAGCGGAAACCTCCACAGCCATATCCTTTGCTTCCTCGGAAGCCTCACCTACAGGGATAGGAGCCTCGAAAGCATCACCAGTCATAAAGCCTGCATAAGCGGAGGACAGGTTATGCTCAGTAGCATCAAGGCCGGCAATCTCCTCAGCCTTGGTAACGCGGACACCTACAGTTGCTTTCAGGGCATAGAAGATAATGCCCATAGCCACGAATACATAAGCGGCAGTAGCAGCTACACCGATAATCTGAGTCAGCAGCATATCAGCAGAACCGCTGTACAGAAGACCACCATCCAGCGCGAACACGCCGGTCAGGATAGTACCTGCAGCACCGCAGGCACCATGTACGGAAATTGCACCGACAGGATCGTCAATGTGCAGCTTCTGGTCAAAGAACTCAACAGAGAAAACAACGAGAATACCGGAAATCAGGCCGATAGCAAAGGAACCGGCAATGCTGACCATATCGCAGCCAGCGGTAATACCCACCAAACCTGCAAGGGCGCCGTTCATGGTCATGGAAACATCAGGCTTGCCATAGCGGGCCCAGGTGACAAACATAGCAGTAACAGCAGCCACGGCAGGAGCCATGTTGGTGTTCACCAAAATGCTGCCCATAGAAACCAGGGTATCATCACCAGTAGCACAAACAGTGGAAGCACCGTTGAAGCCAAACCAGCCGAACCACAGGATAAATACGCCAAGACCTGCCAAGGTCAGGTTATGGCCAGGAATACCATTGGAAGTACCATCAGCGTTATACTTGCCAATACGCGGGCCAAGCACATAAGCACCCACCAGGGAAGCCACACCGCCTACCATGTGAACCACGGTAGAACCGGCAAAATCATGGAAGCCCATATCAGCCAGCCAGCCGCCGCCCCAGGTCCAGTGGCCGGTAACAGGGTAAACCACCAGGCACAGCAACGCGCTGATAATCAGATAAGCGGAGAACTTGGTACGCTCTGCCAGAGCACCGGAAAGGATGGTAGCGGAGGTAGCACAGAACACGGTCTGGAAAATCAGGTAGGCAAAAGCAGGATAACCGGCATCCTCACCTACATCCCAGTGCTGGAAGAAGAAATCCGGCGTGCCGATGAAGCCTCCAATAGTATCACCAAACATCAGGCTGAAGCCTATAATCCAGAAAAAGATGGAACCCAGTGCCAAATCAGAGAAGTTCTTCATGGCAATATTACCGGCATTCTTCGCCCTGGTCAAACCGCTCTCGACCATGGCAAAGCCAGGCTGCATAAAGAATACCAGACAGGCACCAAAGATCACCCACAGGGTATCTACAGAAGAATAACGGCCAGGATCGTCAGCTGCCAAGGCGATGGATGGCACCATCGCGGTCACAAACGCCGCCGCTCCCGTTATAGAAGCTCTAATGCTTTTCATTAGAATCAAATCCTTTCAACTCATTTTTTTCAAACAAAAAATGCCTAAACATGAATCTAGCTAAAATTCATATTTAGACACCGTTGTCTGCTTGAAGATATATTTTATTATTCCTCCGGAGGGGCCTGCAGTACCTCGCTCCTAAGATGTACTTAGAATACCACTCTAAAAAAAGAATGTCAATAGTTTTTCTATAATTTCTATGATGTATACATAATACTATCTATGCTTAAAAATTATATAATAAATTTTAACTTGTCGTAGTGCTTAATCGTTACTTCGTGCATATACTGGCTGACGTAATTTGCTACTTCGTGGACTCTGTTCAGACAGTGGAAAGGGACAGGTAGCGGCAGTACCCATAGAAAACTCGCTCTCGCTCTTAGCACAGCCTCGCGCTTCTAAGCTCCTGCATCGCTTACGCTCGCACTCACTAAGAAGCGAGGCTGCACTCAAGGTTTTCTTTGGGTACATGCCGCACCTATCCCTCTTTTTGTCTGAACAGATATATACAAACTACTCAACGATATACCATTAGTATGTAGCTATATCAGCCAATCACACAAAATGAAAGCGTGGGCTCTTTATATTCACCAGAAGCCTCTCAATGGATATAGTGGATTTTTTATCTTTCAGCACTGTCATCTGACGGCACAAAAAATCATGCACAAGGCCAATCAGCATACCGTTCACCATCACCTGTGCATCATGTGCATAATTTTGTACGGCGAACAGCAGAAAACGCTCTTTTCGCCCCAGCTCAGGAGGTATATGAACAATATACTTTGCTTGGGGACTATTTTCCAGCTCCCGAACAACATCCACAACCATTTCCGTGCCCTGCTGTTGAAAATATTCCAGCACTCCCACAGCTGCATACCTTATTAAATCAGCATTATATTTGGCCCACTCCTCGTTAAAGACCAGTGAATCCTGACGCTGCTTCTGCCGGACAAAATACTCTCTGCACATATTCAAAAGCTGTTCCCTGCCGCCAGCCACATCATCCTCCGTCAGCTCATAATCAGCATCTACCTCAAGCCCGGCCAGCTGTCCATAAGAGGTAATCAATACACACCCCTCCCGCCCAGCTACCAGATAACCACAAAAGGCAATACCATATTGCTCCACAGAGATTTTCCGCAGCCATTTACACTGCTGACTCCGTTCATATCCTTCCGTCAGGATGGCATCTACCTTGGCTTCACCCCAGGTAAGATAGTGTACATTTTCATCCACTTCACCCCTATCCTTCGTAAAAGCAACCTCCAGCTGCATTTTGCCATCTCCATCAACCTGCAGCCCCCTGGCCTGCAAGGCAACGGAGTCCGCAAAAGCCTGCCAAATATCATCCACAGTTGCCGGCAGCTGCATCTGCCGATTCTGACTGATAATCTTCTTGTACATATCATACAAATCATTTACATCCAGCTCCATGGAACGAATTCTTTGCTGCTGCTCAAGCAGATGCTTTTTGGCAGCCTGTTCCAATTTTTTCTCCGTCAGCTTACCACTATCCAGTTGCCTGAATTCCTCCGGCGTAACCGGTAGCATGGATACCTGCTGCATTCCCACAATCAAGTTTGCTTCCGCCAGTCGCTGCAGCAGCCTGCCATAGACAATCTCCTCTGTGCTTCCCAGATAGCACATATTCATTACCTCAATAAACTTATGTTTTTGTCCAATACGGTCAATACGGCCTATCCGCTGTTCTATCTTCATAGGATTCCAGCCCAAATCAAAATTCACCAGCAGATTTGCCGTCTGCAGATTCAGACCTTCTGCAGCGGCATCCGTACACAGAAGAATATCAATTTTCTCCTGCAAAAACATATTTTTCAGTACATCATGAGTGGTCTCAATATCCCTTCCCTGGTCTGCATATCGCGCAAAACTCCCGGCATACACACCCACCTTGAGCCGGGGAGCCCGCTGATAAAGATAGCTCCTGATGCTATTCAACGTATCTGTAAAGCGTGTAAACACCACCATTTGCTCCACTCTCTGGCCACTGCGCCTGCCATCAATAACCTCCAAGAGCTTTTTTATCTTGGAGGGAGTATCATTCATGCACTCCAGCCTATCCAACAGCTCGGCCAGCTTATCCTTCTCCCATTCCAGATCCTCCCTGCTACGCTTTTTCAATAAATCAGCCAAAGTTATATCATCCCAGTCATCCTCCCCGTAACCGGAGTCCTCCTCCTCCTGCAGCTCAGCAATTTTGGCTCGCAAATCTTCCTCGTCCTCTATTGAACCTCCACCAAACAGCAAAGTTTTCTCAACCTTGCTCCGCCGTCTTGCCAGCGTACAGCGAATCGCGTCTAGGCTAGAAGCAAAGCGAAGCTGCAAAAAGTTCAAAAAGAAAGACACTACCTGCCTATTCTGCTCATTATGGGACAAAATCTGCTGCTGAAGCTCATCACAGTATTCCCCCAGGGCAGCATAAAACTCAGCCTCCTGTGCCGTAAAGCGTATAGCACAAATAGGTAGCACACTCCTCCGTGCCAAATTAGCTTTCAGCTCACCATGCTCACGATACTTCTCCAGCAATGCCCTAGTATGGCGCAGCATCACCCGCCCCAAAGGCGAGGCCGCAAACAACGGCTTCTTCAGATACCTCTCATCAGCCCGTTTAGGACGATCAATAGGCAGCTTGCCAAGTACCTTTCTATTCTGATTATTAACTACAGTACGCTGCAAAAGCTCCCACAAGTAAGGATCAGTAGCCTCCACCATGGAAAAGCTCTGTCCCAAAAAGCTCCACTCCTGCCAGGTAAGCTCCTTCTTTTGTAAAATTTTGCTCAAAAGTTCAAAATAAGCCATGCAAAGAGATGCATCGTACCTGTATTGGCCAACCCTCCCTGTCAGACGTAGCAAATCGTATACCTCCACAGCATCAATCTGCATAGGCGTGGCAGTTGCCAGCCACAAGCCCTTGCTTTTCTTTTCCATACGCTTGGACAATGTTTCATACAATCTGCCGTACTTAGGTGCTGCCTGGCAATGATAGCGTGGATTGCTGCGGCGGGCATAATGAGCCTCATCTACCAGAACAATATCAAAATCATCCGCCTTGCTCAGCTGAGCTCCCCTGTCCCTGCGGCTCACCAGTCCATGCGAAACAATATTATAATCACAAACAAACAAGTTATCACCAAAAGTTTCATGTTGCTGCGGATAAATCCACTCGCTTATGGATTGCCCTTTATAGCCAGCCCTCGTACTGCTACGGGCAAAAGGCAGCAATGCCTTGGCTGCCAGCTCCCTGTGCCACTGCCTGGCCAATCCTGCCGGTGGCACAACCAGCACCCGCTTTGCCCTGCCTGACAAAACAAGGCTGCGGATGGCCAGTGCCGCCTCAATAGTCTTACCAAGACCAACTTCATCACAAAGCAAATAAGAATACGGAAAGCTTTCAACCAATCGCCGGGCTACTATCTCCTGATGAGGCCAAGGCTCCACTGGCGCAGAATACATGCCTATGTAAATTCCTCCCGGCATCGTGGGCGCATCATGCAACACTGCAAACCGCAGAATATCCAGCACACTCAGTTCTTTTTCTGCCTCCTCACTGCCAACGTCTTGCGCCACATGTGATACATCCAACAGGCAATCTGCATACTCACTAGTGCCGTCGATTTCCGTAGGCAGCTGGGAAGCAGCAAATACCTTCAGCCGCACCAGCTGCTTTTTCACCGCCTCCGGCAGCCTGTACACCCGCATGTGAGGATTGCGATTGTGCCAAAGAGCATCAAAATCAGCCACAGCCCGCTCCACCCGCTTTTGGTCCCTGCCTCCTTCCCAGCTACAGGCCACCTCAATATTTTCAGCGTTAATGCACAGGGCAGTGCGGGATTCATTCAGAGAGCCGCTGCCCAAAATCTGATTTCCCGCCGCATCCTCCATCACAAACCATTTCTCGTGCACATAGCCATCAGCTACCGAATCTACCGCCATAGGCTCACCAGTGTTCCCATGCACACGAAAAGCCACCCTCACTTCCAGCTGGCCTTTCTCTACCATGGCTGAAAGCAAGGCTACACCGTTCCGCACAGCTTCCGGCCAGTTTTCCGCCCCTGCCAGCTCCTCCAAAAGCTTGTCCGATAGCTTATGCTGATTTCCCTTTAATATAGCGGCTACATCCACCAGCTGCAAATCTGCACCGACAATCAGGCGCATCCTGCCCCCATGCTCCAAAAAAGCCGTATATCCCTGAGATGCGGCTGCTAAAGAAGACGAACGAAAATATCCTGCCACCCTGTCATAATATTTAATACGCTGCAGAGCAGGCAGATAGAAATCATGCAGAATATCTACCGGTTTGCCCTGGGAATTGGTACTGGAACTGCGATAGGAAAGTTCCCATTCATAGGACTGCAAATCTGCTAAAGCCACCATACTCCCCCCATATCAAAAAGGGCAGGACAGGTACATCCCCATCCTGCCAGCTATACATACTATTTCAAGCCAAATAAAAGCTGTCTGGCTTCCTTCTGCAATTCATTGGAACCACAGCCATCCGCCCAGACCTTCAGGACGCCAACCAGCTTTTCCTTGCGCCCCTCCCCATGTTTGTCCAGATACGCCTTGGCTACCGGCACGTCGCCTGCACGATAAGCCATCAGTAACCCCTGTACCATATCCCACTCACTCTGAGGATTTTCCAGCCGTTTTTTGATGCGCTCCTCCGGCCTTACCAGCCGTAGCTTGCTCCCCTTTCGCACCAATGGTGCAAAATATCCCTCAAAATCATCATCCTGCCTCTGCCTGCCGCTGATTTCATCATTAATGCCAATCATGCGTCCCTCCGCAGCATACCCAGCTGCTTTATTGTCCAGGCTGATATTCAGGGAACGTGAAAGGCTCAAGGCATCATCATAAGGGAAATACCCCATGCCATAAATGCCAAATACAGTCAAGGCAATGCCAGCCTCCGGCGCAACATCATCAATACTCAGCCGTCCTTCAGTCAGCTTGGTCATTTGATACTGTGCCACCACCGTGCTGGCCTCCCGCATAGCCTGCATTGGCGATACCAGCTCATCCCCGTCCATAACAGGCCAGTTCTCAGACAATACCTTTAAGGCACTGCCATAGGAAGCAACCATTTCATCCACGGCGTTTAGCTTCAGCACCTCATACTGTGCCAGGCTACGGCGTACTGCCTCCTTCAGCTGGGCCAGCACGCCGCTGCCTCCCAACCCCCGCCAGATAGCAGGCTCCCTTTCTGCCATATCCCGCTTGCGGCAGGCAATAAAGATGGAGCTGGCTGCGGCTGCCATATCTTTCTGATGCAACGATGCCCCTGACTCAGAATCAACAGGAAATGCCGAGGTAATAAGCCAGCCATTTTCAATCAGTGCCCTGGTCAGTGTCTGCCACGCTTCCTGAGTCTTGTGGGTAAACATCAGGACCATAATGCCCTCATCCTTCAGGACACGCCTGCACTCGGCGAATATTTCGCTCATGCGGCTCTCATATACCCTGTCAGCCTCCTTGGCACTGCCATCCCGGACAGGGTTTGCCACTGCCTCATCCACCTTGTTGGTCAGGCGGCGGCTGAACCAGTCAGGATACAAATCCCGAAAAGTCCGCTTTTGCCATACATAAAAATAATCTGACAGCTCTGCATACTGCACATTGTTGTAGTACGGCGGATCCAGGCAAATCACATCCACACTGCTGTCATCCACTGCCAAATTTGCCGCTGAACCATTTAGCACCGTCACATTTTGGGAGGCATTTTCCCCCAGCAAATCACAGATACCCTTGTAGGCATCCATCACCTGACTTTTTCCCCAGGCCAATCCGCTGTTTTGCCCCGTATAAATCATTTCACCAAAGGTCCATTTTAGCGAAAAATCATGTCTACCAAAAGTACCTTTTATTACACTACGAGTATACTCCCATCTCGTTTGCCTGCTGTTGTAATCAATTCCCTTGTCCAGCATATATTGCAGATAATGAATAACCGCCGTGCCCTTCGCTTCACCTAGCTCATCCTTAATCTTTACAGACATCTCCTGAAGGGTTTCCATAGCAGTTAGGTGGCACAAAAGCTGGCGTGGCGTAAACATATCGCACCAACGTAATGAACCATAAAGCTGCGGGCGGGCATCATTTCCCTCTGGAATATTTTCAGTCGGAATCAACCCCATATCATCCCAGCGCTGCCAGTTTTCTTCCAATGCTTCCTTGGCACGCTCCAAAGCGGCAAAATCCTCCGCCACCGGCTCCCGGAAAAATGTCACTGTCTCAGTCTTCACCTTGCCCTTATCAGCGCCGGACTTGATATACTGAATATTACCTTCCTTATCCAGTTTTGGTTGTACTCTTTTCGCAACAACGCAATACAAGTCATCAGACCATGTACCAAAATCCGACTCTCCCCGTGCCTGCCTCTTGATTTCCTCGCTATCAATAGCCTGTCCGCAAAAGATACACGTTCCTGTGCCTTTTTTCACTGTGCCATCATCAGGATTTTCTCCCTTCGGTCCTTTTCCCTTCACAAGCCGTGTCGGTACAAACCGCACCTTTTTATTGCCCGGATTGCCGGATATTTCCGGAATAACCATCCAGCCATCAGCTTTTTTCTGCAAAGCAAAAGCATTCAGCAAAGGAGCCCTCTCGCCACAATGTGGGCAAGTAACAGTGCGGTGATAGAGATAACCTACCTGATCATATTCAGGCACATCATACCGGCTAAAAAGTTCATAAGAATTTTTGCATTGTTCTAACAATCTTTCTTTTTCCAAACCAATTGGTTTAGCAAAGAAATAATATGGTTGCATTTTATTTACAACCCGGTCAATCATATCACCAGAATATCTATCAATATCTATCAACAAATCATTACCATAAAAAACAGGATATTCCAACGTAGATTTCTCTATAGCGGAAGCAACAGGATTTAAATCATTAGCTATAACATTACAGCCAAGCCTCAACGCCTCAAATGGAATCGAACCACCACCAGCAGTACAATCCAGCACTGTTAGATTTGAATGTTTAGCAGGTATTATCGTCTGATATGCCCTGCTATAGCAATATAAATCTTCTGGATCAATCTTTAATTCTCTCCCCAATATTTCATGTACTCGATCGCTAGCAGCAAAATCTATCCGCTCATTCGTTTCTGTCGGGTTTGCAGTTACAGTTTCCACTGGAAAATAAGACCTATCCATAAAATCTGCAACATCTATTTTCTCATTATCTTGTAACCACCTTTTTATCAACAGACTTTCTCTGTACAATGGCTCATTTTCACATAAATTTAACAAAACACTAGAGATTAATTCTCTACGTTGATTTTCCCTGTCTAAAAGCGTTGCTACTTTTTCTGAATAAGGTATATATTCCTCATTTCCATCATTGGAAATCAAATCAAGGTTCTTCCCCACCAGATTCCATCGCTTGTCACCAATCACAGCCTGTTTCTTAACAATTCCCAGTCCTTTGATAAACTCATCCGGGTTTACATCCGCAGGCAGAATACTGCCCAAAAGAGCAGCACGGCTAGGTGTCAGCGGACGCCTTGCCCACCATACATGCAAAAAGTACAGTGGTGGCAGTGCAGAACTAGCACCACGTTCCCGCCTTGTTTCCGCTCCTACCTGCTCGCAAGGAAAATTTCCCTCTATCAGCTTACGTTCCCCTTTTTTTGTGTTGTGTTTTTCTTCTGCCATCCTTAACGCCTCAGTTTCTCCAGTATTTTGCTGTAATCTTCCTTTTGGTCCGTCGGTCCCGCCAAGACTACCCGCAGACCGATTATTGCCCATTTGGCTGTCCTATCACCATAGGAAGGTACTGTCACCTTATTTAGCCAGTACATAATCTCCTCCAACGGCATGCGTTCAACCCGCCAGCCCATAATCTCAATTTTAGCTGCCAGCTTCACTGTGGTCAGCAAAATACTTAGCAAAGCCAGCTTATGACCTACCACATTATCTAGGGGCAAATTGCCACGATAGGTAATACGTCCATCAAATATAGCCTGAAAACCGCTTGGTACGCCCATGCTATCATTCATGCCGGACAGCATATAATAAATCACCGGCTTGATTGTCCGAAGTGCCAGCCCGCTGATGACACCATAGCGCCGCTGCTGGCTGCACTGGTGATCATCCACATAAAGTTCAACGACAGCTGCCTGAACGCCATCTTTATCCTCACTTATTTCCAAATACCACTTTGCTGTATTTTGCATATTCGCGATTCTGCTTGCAAGCCCTGCAGCAAGCTGATTTTCACTCATTATGTATTCTATCCCTTCCTATGGTACTAATCCAAAATCTGCTCATTACTGCCTGAGCGCCTTGACCAATGAGCAATTTTCATCAGGATTGTCAATTTTAAGCTCAATCTCCGAATCCTTAGTAACCCTCACTATACTATGCAAATCCTGGAAAAACTCCTGCAGCCGCTTAAAATCAATAGCTTCCGCATTGTCCAGACCAACGCGGATGCTGCCGCCTCCTGGCAGCTTTAAGCCAGAAATATCCAGCTCAGTAACACGGCTGGTTGCACCGCCACGGGTATACATACTGCCAATCCTTCCCAAAATATCAAAAACCTTTTTAGTCTCAGAATTGTCGGTAATAATCAACACATTGGAGCCGCTTTCATACCAGCCACGTTCAATAGCCGTGCTCTTGGTGATGATGACATCATCCTCTGCCAAAGCATGATTGCAGGCAGAAATTCCCTCCAGTAGCTCATCCGGCCTATCTTCCTGTTCAACCTTTCCAGTGTAAGCAGCATAAGGCCCGGATGTAATAATATCAGCAATATTCTCATGTACCTGCTCCACATCAGCTTTCGGCAGGCTGAAGGCCACACTCTTTACCAAGTCTCCTACTGTAGAGGAACCACCGCGCATCAGTTCATCCTTTAGAACCTTTTTGATTTGCTCATTGGATGGCTTGTCATCCTCCAGCCAGCCCCGTGCCTTGGCTCCAGCATAAGACATCACTGATAGATTGCTGTTGCCCCCCAGCAGGGATACATCCATAGGCACAGGTGCCTTGTCTGAATATATCTCTGCCGGCCTTGTATCAGCCGGATCATTTGACAGGCGATAAACAATCCATACGCCTGCTTCCACACCTTCACGCAAAATGCGGTCAAGGACATTTTTTTCCGCCAGCAAAGGCCAGGTGCGCAGGTTGTAAAACTGCTGCAACAGTTCATTGCATTTGATGCGGTCATTGCGCTTGAAGAAGTATTCTGATGAAAGCTGTTTCAGCATGGAACCGCCATATTTATCCTTTATGGTCAACAGCTCATTCACATCAATGAGAATTTTCTGAATCTGATTCATGATGGATTCACCGGCATCGCCAGCAGCAGAATGGATTTCCCCTTTTGCAATGCCCATAGGGCCAGCATAGTAGAGTACATTGTACAGGGATGATACCCTGATACGCAGTGCAAGATTTTCTTCGGCACTGCGGCTCCGAAAATCTGAGGCCTGCAGCTTTTCAATGGTAATGCCATAGCTCAGAGGATCCTCCTCCAATGCCTTGAAAGCCAGCACCTGTCTTGCTTTCATCTCCACATCAGCAGCCTCACCGCTATTGTCATTATCTGTGCCAAACAATTCTGACACCGCCTCAAAGCCTTTTATGCTGACGGTTTTCGGCGCCAGGAGCAGCAAGAGATTTTGCCGGGTGCGAATCATGCGATTGCCCGTATATTGATACATCTCACTGATGTCAATCTCCTTTGCTTTGACGCCTATCACCGCTACCACAGGCTTTTCGCTTTTATCATCCACATCCTCCGGCCCCAGAACGTTGTGTATAACTCTGAAGATGCTGTTTTCCATAATCAGGCTGCTGGCTACAGCTATGATTTTTTGCTCAATCTGCTTATCAGAGATGGTGGAGCGAATACGTGCCAGCACACTATTAATTGTAGGCTCCAGATGAGCAAAATATTTTCCCTTTTCATAGCGCAAATAGAATGCACTTTGGGAGATTTTTTCCAGGGCAGCCTTTACCTGGGAGGGGGACACCAAAGGTGATGTCACCTGAAAAACAGCCTCCTGCTCCGTAAGGCCGAAAACCTTGGAGCTAAGACTCTCAGCCCGTCCTACCAGGCTATGTAAAAATACGGTTTTCCATGTTTCTTCATATAGCTTTACACCTTCTGGATGAGGATTGTGCTTGTCCTCTCTCTGGGCATTGCTTTCACCGCCTGTCATGTGCATAGTATCCACAGAACCAACATCTGCATTCAGCACCTGACGCAAATCTGAGCTGCCGGTTTTGCCCAGAATCTCATCTACCAGGCTGCTGTTGCGCATGTCAATATCTGCTGCATGAATCATGGCAATAGGCTTTTTCTGCTGCCAGATACTGCGTATGGTCATGGCCAGCACCCGCAATACCCCCCGGGTGCCCTGAAAGTTTTCCGCCTGTGCCAGCTTGTTATTGAGAAAATCAATCAAAGTCGGATGGAAGGGATAGTGGCTTACCAGCCGCTCCTGAAAATTGATGCTGGTGGCTTCCTCTGGCAGCATGGATTTATTTCTCTCATACACAGCACAATAGGCAGCCGCCGCTTCCTTGGCTGCCGCCGGATCTACCTTTTCAAAAAGCCTTTTTGCCAGCACGGCTGATATTTCGCTGGCCTGTACCGGAGTAACGACTGTAGCATCCCTGCTGATAACACTGCTGATACCCTTGCTTGCTTGCTCGGCCACGGCTACAGCCTGGTCAGCCGAAATATCTGACTGGCTGATGGCATTTACGGCCTTGCCCAGCTTTTCTGTCTGCTTGGCAAAAGCATCCGTTGCACCTGCCAGTGTTACCACTAATGCTATGCCGGTATTTTTCCGGGCATAGCCAATCAGTGCCATCAAAAATGATGCCACCTGCTCACCACCCCTGCCTGGCAGATATGTTTCCAGCCGAGCTGCATACTGAGCCAGCTCATCAAACATGAGCAAGGCTTTCTTGCCAGCCAATACGGTTTCAAAATAGGATTGGCCGGGAGCCGCATAATTCTCCGCCTCTGCCCTGACCTTCTGGTATAGTTCTTCACCGCCCACCTGCCGAGCCAATTCCCCCCACAGGGTATATGGCACAATATCAGCACCTCTTGTTTGACTCAGGTCAAGTTCATCACCAGCTATTCCCACAACCTGCACTGAGCCAGGCTCCGGCAGATACTCTGCAGGCACGATATCCTGTACCAATGCCTGAATATCTTTACCCTTGCTGGCAATGTGCACAGCAGCAATTAATGTATGAGTTTTACCACCACCAAAAGCAGTTTCCATTCTCTGGACTGACGGTGCTGTTGGATCACCACTTATTCTGCGAAATATATTGTTCAAGGTCATGCGCAGGCCATCTGTGGGAAATGTTGCATCACGAAAAAAAGCCTCAACATCTGTATATACTCTGTCAATACCCGTAGTCTTGCCACGATAAAAATCTATTACTGGCCCTAATGCCGCTGTAAATACTTCAGGATTAAAGCTTCCCTGAATGATGCCGGACTTGGGCAAACATGTCTCTAAAATGGTTTTCATTGTGTTGGCTCCCCTTGCTAGATCTATATTATGAATAGTATTATAACACACCTTGACCTAATCTGGTTCCATAAATTTTCATGGCGAATACACATTTCACTGTATATCCGCCACGAAAAATAACCCTTTATTCTAATTATTCTAATTCTGTTTTCAACTCAATACTGCTATTGTCTGCAAATACCACTTTGGACACAGTCACCTCAAAGCTGTAACCGTTGATGCCTTCCTTTATCATCTTGTTATCACGGGACAAAAATGGATTGAGGTCATACTGCATTGCAATGGTCGTATTTCCATTTATGCTATTCAGATCTTTCTCATACGGAACTGCAAAGGTTTTGCCTTCATTTGTCGTAATCTTCACTGTCCCTGCAATATGTGCAATTCGCTTGTCACTATTGATATTAGCAGGAATACTCAGCTGTATCGCCTGAGAAAATCCCCAGGAGTCCCGATTGACTATTTCTGCCACTGGAGCCTGCAAGCTGATACGCGAATCAATTTCGCTTTGCAACGGCTTGTTAATTTCTGCCAGTTTTTCCTTTTTCGCATCCTCTATCGCTTTCAGATACTCTTTCATGTTGGAAATTTGAAGGATTTTCCATGTTCCATCATCCAGCTGCAGCATCTTGAGCTCAATGGTAAAATCTTTGCCTAACTGCTTATCGGAAAAAATAACTCCAACAACTGAAAAATCCCCCTCTTTTCTCAAATCACCAATGCCTTTGAAGCTTATATTATCAAAGTTCGTTTTCTTTTTGAGATTGTCAGCCGCCTGCTGGCTGTCCAAATTATCCGTCTTTTCCTGCTGTGCATTTTCACTATTACTGTTGCCAGTCTTAACAAACTGCTTGACCGAATCATCCAATGCTCCGACAATACCCGGTTTCAGCATTTTGATAAATCCATCGGCAAATCCCTTGATGCTTTCGTCCGTATCATCATCATCCAGGGCAGCAGCCATCAAATCATCGTAAGCACAAGATATTATATTTTCTGTATCAACATGACGTGAAAATGTATCATAATCATGTTTTTCTACCGCCTCTTTTATGAGATTGAACGTATAAGTAGGTGTACGCTTATAGTACATATACCCACCTGCTGCTGCCGCGAGCAAAGCAACTATAATGCCTATGGCAATAAAGACTTTATTTTTTTCCATCATATTTTCCTCCTGAATATGTTAATAATTCATATATATTGAATTCTGCAATTATCGTAAAAATCCTTCTTTTTGTGAAAAATTATGAAAAATTTTTTCGATGATAATAATAAAAGAACTTATATCCCAATAGCCGCTTTAGTGAACTCAGGATGATATATCTAATATTTTTCATTTCTTCGATTACGATAGTATGAATTTGATTTTACAGAAGCAAAGTTGTCTTTTTTATCTTAATGTGGCAGAAGACTCCCTTCCTCTACAGGAGGGAGATGAATGCCACGTCCACCGAATTTACGCAAGTAATTGAGGTGGACAATAGAACATAGTGGTGATATAATAGTAAGTGACAGGAGGTGAACGATGTGTTACAGCAAAAAGGCTATCAGTATCGAATATATCCCACTAAACAACAGCAACAGCTAATCAATCAGACACTGGGATGCGCCAGGTTTGTGTATAACAGGTTTTTGAATATCCGTAAAGAAGCATGGACAAATTCAAAAACAAGCGTGACTTACAAGCAGAC
>JALFXV010000073.1 GCA_022786545.1 Selenomonadaceae bacterium | reverse complement strand
CTGGTAGAACAGCACCCCGGCACAATCAGCGGCAAAATCACCATTGTCCCACTGCTTATCTATCCACTTTTCCTTGGCTGCACCGATGGCCAGCGTGGTTGCTGCGGCCCAAAAATCATTGAAACCCGCATTCCTTTTCAGCTGGTCATTGATAACGTAGCTGATACCGAAGTGAGCGAATCTGTCAACCCCTACGCTGTCAGCCAGATTATGCTCTGCCGCCATCGCCGGTACCGATAATGCTGTCAATAACATTGTTAATGCGATTGTTATCAGCACATTTCTTATTTTCTTCACTGACTTGCACCTCCATATCCAATTTGGAAATGAGGTGGAGCAACCTCACGATTGTCTCCACCAGCACATCCACAGTTTTACTGCTTAAATTTTCCCTAAGCTCCAGCTCGTTCATCACTCAGCCTGTGCCTCTGCCCTGAGAGCCTTGACTTCTGCCTGGAGCGCATTGATTTTGTCACGCACCGCCTGACGCTGCTCAACCAGTCCATTCACATCATAAGGCATATCCTTCTTGCCCAGCAGGGCGGCTTCATAGCACTTGATGATTTTGTAATCACCGATGGCAGATACAGGGCTGGTTAAATCATTGGTAAGATTGATGATTTCCTGCTCCTTGCTGTTAATGATGATCTGCTTCTCGTTTTCCATGTTCGTTCAGCTCCTTAAATAATTTATCCATTTCTGCTAATACCTTCCTGGCATGGTAACGCTTCTTGTCACCGCGCCAGCTTTTATATTGATTGGCGAAATCCCTGTAGGAAATTTCTCCGTCCCTGACCATAGCTGCCATTTTGCGCATTTTCCGCTTCTGCCTGCTCAGGACATCTTTAGGAATCCTTCGGATGATTTTCCCACTGTCTGTCAGGATGTACCTGGTTTTCAGGAACGTGAAGCCTTTGCTCAGTTTGATGATCTGCGTTTTTCCGTCATGCACGAAAATCCCCAGGTCTTTGCAAATAGCCTTTATCTCAAGCAGCAGCTTTTTCAAGAACTCTTTGTCCGGGTGGATGATAATGCGGTCATCCATATACGCATCATAGCAATGCACATGCCTGACATGCTTGCACCATGTGTCAATCCGCGTTGGCAGGTAGATGCCTGCAATCTGCGCCAGCGGTGCACCGATGGCAACCGACTTCCTGATGCGCATCGTCTTTTCCGGCCTTGGCCGGTCGGGGTTGTAATGCTCTAATGCGTTGAACAGCACATCGTCCGGGTTAATGCCCGGCACATATTCAACATCATGCTCATTGGCAGCCAGAACCTTCTGGATGGTGTCCAGTACAGTTTTGTCAGCAACCCTGCGGGATATTTCCTGCATGAGCACATCATGGCGGATATTATCAAAATATTTGCGGAAATCTATTTTGAGTACATATCCGGCCTTGCCATATCTTACATAATGCCACCTCAGATGCTGCTCAAATCTGCGTCTGGTGAAGCTGATACCCTTGCCTTTCAGGCTTGCGCCGTTGTCGTGTATCAAATATCTGGACAAAACCGGCGTCAAGACTGTATCGCACAAGGAATGCTGCATGACTGCATCCCTTACGGTCAGGGCCCTCACCAGCCTTTTCCTGCCCTGCTCATGCAATATAAATATCGCGCCCTTCTGCTGCTCATAGGTGCCGTTTCTCAGACTGTCCTGCAGGGAGAAAATCTCCCTCATCAGATTCAGCCCGAATTTCTGGGTAGCCTCTTTCCAGCCGCTGCATTTTACTGTGCGCCGGTAGCCACGCAGCAAATTATCGGCACTGGTAAAATCCTGCATTTTTTATCCTTTCCTGCTGTGCTTGCAGATACAACAGCCTTGGCCGGTATCGTCACAGCTCCTATTTGCCACAAAGTGTGGAAGGATGCCAGCTCATTCCCTGCTCATTTTTTCTCCTGCCGTTGGTGCGGCAGCCTCAGAGAAGCGGGCGGATGCCCCCGTTGGAGTTGCGATTGGACGCATCGTTGTAGTTGGCATTGCCATTGTTGTTGGCATTGCAGAACCGACTACCGGAAGCAACCGCAATCAGCTGACACCCTGTAAAATTAATCACTTCAAATCCTTGAACCTTTTGTTGTCTGATTTCCGCCAGCCTTTCAGCAGGCCGACTTCCTCATCCAGCATCGCGATATACTGCTTATATTTATCGGCGGATACATCCAGTTCCCGCGATGCAAGCTCAAGCTCAACAATAAGCACTTCACAGCTTGCTATGGCCCTGTCCTGGTAAATGCGCCGTTCCTCCGCTTCTGCCTTGCAGGTCGGCCACAGGGTATAGGCACATATCACGTTATGCAGCATTGCCGTGGATATATCCCATATAGTATTGAAATATTTCTCAACAATGCGCTCGGGATATTTCGCCGTTAATTTTGGCGTGCCATAATACTTTTCCGCAAGATTTGCCAGAGTTTCTGCATCCTCCGGCTCCATCCTATTTTTGTGTATTACGATATTCCTTATCATCTTCACGCCGAAATCCCGCTGACACAAATCCATCAGCTTGACATGGATATTCTTTGCATTTACGTAAAATTTTAGCTTTGAAATGCTTCTGTTGCGTGCTAATACTGACATTTCTCATTCCTCCTAGGCCGCTAACCTGACACGCCCCATAAAGGGGCGTGGTTTGGGGTTAGCGGAGCAGGAAATACGGGCGGATGCCCCCGCCGGAGCCGCGATCGGACGCACCGCCGCAGCCGGCATAGCCATCGCCGCGGGCAATGCAGAACCGACTACCGGAAGCAACCGCACGGAGCCAGAACCACTTTCTCGCACCGTCACTGTACTTGTTCTTAGAAAAACGCTCATGGCGGAACAATGCCAGCTGCTTGTTGGCGCACCCAACATCATACCCGGAAGAACTGAACACGCGGCCACCATATACCATCGGCTCATTCGGGATATTAACCCAGGTGTCAGTCCATGCCCAATCCGTGCAGGAGCCCGTCCAGCCAGCACCGGCAGCACTTGCAGCTGTAGGGCTCATAGTCTTTGTCAAAAGTTCCCTGTGCTTCAGCACGTGTGCATCGCCGAAAGCGTTGATGATGCCAGTCTTGTACAGTGGCATATTGACTGTCCACATTTTTGAGCCCAGGTACGCCCCCGTGGTGTCGTTGGTATCATTCATGCTTACATTCAGCTGCACAGTAACATCCGGAATCATCAGTATGTGATGCGCAGTGCACTCGGTATCTCCAACACCGTAGTAATAGTCGAAATCTGCTACCACCCACTTTACGTTGTACGTGGTGCCGTCCACGGTAATCGGCTTGATGATGTAGTCGCCGATGTAGATGTCCTTGAACGTGCCATTTGCGATGGCCTGGGACATTTCCCCGCTAGCAAAATAGCTGGTCAGGTCCTTGCCACGGTAGATGCTGTTATGGGAAAGCCCATAATTGTTAATAATATCCATGATGCCCTTGGAGTTAATCGCATCCACGATTTTCAATCCGGTTTCATTAAGCATGATTGGTTTTGTCAAAGTTGCCATTGATATTCCTCCTCAAAATAAATTCAAACAGTGTAGGTAGCGCAAAGCTTGCCGTCTACGATAGACAGCCCGGCAGCTGCATCCGCAGTCTTGGAATTTCCTGTACAAGCCTTGGCTGTAGCAGCTTCGGTGGCGGTTGCCGCGTTGCCGGTGCAGGCCTTGGCCGTGTCAGCCGTTCCTGCCGTAGCAGCTTTCCCGGCATAGCTGGTGACAGGCTGTGGCACGCCGTTGGCGTCCATGTACACCGGCATGCTGGCACTGCCCTTGCCCTTGAAGCTGTCAATATGGGCCGCTTTGGCTACCACATCACTCCACTTGTCTTCATCCTTGCCCAGCGTCATAGCCTGTCCGCCGGGGCCGAAATACGGTGTTGCCATACTTCATTCCTCCTTTTAGGTTAATTTGAATTATTTATCACAGTCACACTGCCGTCAGCTGATTTGGCAAATAGCTGCGGCACTGCAAATGTCTTTGTTCCGTAATCAGTTATCAGGCCGCCCTCAACCCTGAACCAGGGCAGGGAAATTGTATATCCTGTGCCATCGGCAGTCAGCCCGATAGTTGCCGAAACCTCTGTCAGCTGCACATGCTCCGCATCATGCCTATCAACATAATCCTTTATGCTGTCTGCCACCTGCGACAGTGCCGTTTGGCTGATATA
>JALFXV010000056.1 GCA_022786545.1 Selenomonadaceae bacterium | reverse complement strand
ACGTATGTCTCTGGCAGTTCTGTAAATTCGTCACCAGCGTTCATTTTGATCAGGTCAATCATATCGCTGTTATATCTGGCTCTTTGGGGCGTTGCGCCGCCGTTGGCATTTTGTACTTCAAAATCGTATTCACGTCCGTACTGGTCAGTTGCAAGCACATCGAAACGTACACCGCGCCCATAGAGGTTCGGGACAGTGTGCTGAGTGCGAATATTATGAACCTTTAGGTCGTATCTTTCCATGATGATGTTGAGGATATATTCCATTGAGGCTTTATTGTTTTCCATAAAGCTGTTGAAGAAGATATCATCCATGAGTGTCATTTGCTGTATTTTTTCGATTATTTCCTGCCATTTTGGATTCATGAGTATGTTGGTCAAATTAATCACCACCTAAAAGATGAAGCTTGCTCTCAAAGCAACGCCAGATACTGCTTGTACTGTGATTGCTCAATGCCGATGGCGGCCATAGCTTCCTCGGCAGACAAGTGCATGTTTTTCATGAGATTTCTGATGCTGTTGATGGTGCTGCGCTTTTCACCGATTGTAATGCCGCGCTTTTTACCGATTGTAATGCCACGTTCCTCGCCGAGTTCGATGAGGGCCTTTCTTTCCTCTTCTTCGTTCCATTCAAAGCCAAACATGTTGATAACCTCGCTTTCGTTGTCGGTAAGATAGTCAGTCATGATGCCGTTTTGGCGGCAGTAGTCGATGGTCATGCGGTTGCAGAAAGCTTTCATTGGGTAAATCATACCACAAAAGTGCATTTGGTTCTATAGTATAAAAGCCGTATTTATCCCTATTATATATATTAATATATATAGCATACAAAAACTGCTGAGTTGCAATAGGACAATCAGCTTATTTACAAAAGTATATTTTCTCTGGTATTTCTGCGGGGGATGATGTTTTGTACGATAGTTGATGACATGATGCCATTTGCAATTTGACATTACAGGCAATTTATGCTATCATAAAAAGGCTGATGTGCGGGCGTGGCGGAACTGGCAGACGCGCTGGACTTAGGATCCAGTGCCGCAAGGCGTGGAGGTTCGACCCCTCTCGTCCGCACCATATGTATGATATGGATGCTGGTTTTGCGTGCTAATTGAATATCAGAAATGCGATGAAAAAGAGGAGTACCTGCTGCCGGGCAGCTCAGAGAGGGAAGCATGGTGGTGAAAGCTTCCACTGGCGGGGCGGGGAAGGTAGCTTTGGAGCAGCCGGTCTGAAGGATAGATCATTAATTTGGTGAGTAGTTGATTAATTGATTAATTTATTAAGTTATTAATTGATTGGCTTATTGATTTGTTAATTTATCTGGTAGGTCCGGACGCCGGGCGGCGTTAAGTCAGTGAGCGTGGGCGGCTTTTCATCAGCCGTGCAAATTTAGGTGGTACCGCGGAAGATAGTCTCTTTCGTCCTTGTTAGTGAGGGCGAAAGGGGCTTTTTGTTTTATGTGAAGGAGTTTGAGAGATTATGGACATGGAAAAGGAAAATAAGGAAAGCATGGAAGAAAATAATATTCCCAAGGTTTATGACCCGAAAAGCTTTGAAAAGAAGTGGTATGGCTTCTGGGAGGAAAACAAGCTGTTTCATGCTGTAGTGGATGAGGAAAAGCAGCCATACAGCATCGTGATTCCGCCACCAAATGTAACCGGCCAGCTGCACATGGGGCATGCCCTGGACAATACCTTGCAGGATATCCTGATTCGCTGGCGCCGCATGCAGGGCTACAATACCCTGTGGATGCCGGGCTGTGACCATGCCGGCATCGCCACCCAGGCCAAGGTGGAGGGGGCTCTCCGGGAGGAAGGCACCAACCGCTATGAGCTGGGCCGGGAGAAGTTCCTGGAGCGTGTGTGGCAGTGGAAGGAAAAGTTCGGCAGCCGCATCATGAGCCAGCTGCGTTCCCTGGGTTCTTCCCTGGACTGGGACAGGGAGCGCTTCACTATGGACGAGGGCTGCTCCCGGGCTGTACGGGAGGTTTTTGTCAGCCTGTATGAGAAGGGGCTTATCTATCAGGGGACCCGCATTACCAACTGGTGCCCGGACTGCAACACCGCCATTTCCGATATTGAGGTGGAGCATGAGACCGAGGCCGGCCATCTGTGGCACATCCGCTATCAGGTAAAGGGGGAGGACAAGTATGTGGAGGTTGCCACCACCCGTCCTGAGACCATGTTCGGCGATACCGGCGTGGCAGTAAATCCTGCTGATGAGCGTTATACGGAGCTGGTGGGCAAGACCTTGATTCTGCCTGTTGTCAACCGGGAAATCCCTCTCTTTGCTGATGAGTATGTTGACTCCGCCTTTGGTACTGGTGCGGTAAAGGTTACCCCTGCCCATGACCCTAATGACTATGAGATGGGGCTCAGGCACAATCTGGAGCAGATCAAGGTTATTTCCAATACCGGCAAGATGACCGAGGGTGCAGGCAAGTACGAGGGCATGGATCGCTACGAGTGCCGCAAGGCCCTGGTGAAGGAGCTGCAGGAGATTGGCGCCCTGGTATCTATTGAAGACCATGAGCATGCCGTAGGCCACTGCTCCCGCTGCCACTCCACCATTGAGCCGATGATTTCCACCCAGTGGTTTGTAAAGATGGAGTCCCTGGCCAAGCCTGCTGCCGAGGCAGTAAAGAATGGGGATATCAAGTTCGTGCCGGAGCGCTTCACCAAGATTTACTGCAACTGGCTGGACAATATCCGCGACTGGTGCATTTCCCGCCAGCTGTGGTGGGGACACCGCATCCCTGCCTGGTACTGCGATGACTGCGGCGAGACCATTGTTTCCCGTACCGATGTGGAAGTTTGCCCTAAGTGCGGCGGCAAGCACCTCCGGCAGGACGAGGATGTGCTGGACACTTGGTTCAGCTCCGGCCTGTGGCCTTTTGAGACTATGGGCTGGCCGGATGAGACTCCTGAGCTGAAGCAGTTCTATCCTACCAGCACTTTGGTAACCGGCTATGATATTATTTTCTTCTGGGTGGCCCGCATGGTGATGATGGGGCTGGAGTTCGGCAAGGATATTCCATTTAAGACTGTTTACATCCACGGCCTGGTGCGGGATGAGCAGGGCAGGAAGATGTCCAAGTCCCTGGGCAACGGCATTGACCCGGTTGAGGTTATCGACCAGTATGGGGCGGATACCCTGCGCTTTATGCTGATTACCGGCAATACCCCGGGCAACGATATGCGCTTTATCAATGATAGGGTGGTTGCCACCAGGAACTTTGCCAACAAGCTGTGGAACGCTTCCCGTTTCATGCTGATGAACCTTGAGGGCTTTGACAAGGGCTTTGTGCCGGAGGCGGGGGATTATACCCTTGCTGACAAGTGGATTTTGTCACGCTTTGCCAAGACAGCCCAGGGGGTTACGGCCAACCTGGAGAAGTTCGAGCTGGGGGAGGCTGGCCGCCTGATTTATGATTTCATCTGGAATGAATTCTGCGACTGGTATATTGAGCTGGCCAAGGCACGGCTCTACGACAAGGAAAATGTCCGTCCGCGCCAGACGGCCCAGTACGTCCTTGGCTACGTGCTGGAACGCACCCTGCGCCTCCTGCATCCGTTCATGCCGTTCATTACCGAGGAAATCTGGCAGCATATTCCGCATGAGGGCATCAGCATCATGGTAGCTGAGTGGCCGGGCAACGATGAGGCAGGCCTTGCCAAGCTGGTAAATGATGGGGATGAGGCTGCTATGACCGCCATCATGGAGTCCATCAAGACCATCCGCGCCCTGCGCCTTGAGGTCAATGCAGCACCTGGCAAAAAGAGCCAGGTCATCCTGAACTTTACGGATGAAAAGCTCAGGGAGGTATTTGCTGCCAACGAGGGCTATCTGACGGTGCTGGCTGCTGCCGAGCCTGTTACCATGCTGCCGGCTGGTGCTGAGAAGCCGGAAAACGCCATGACAGGCGTAGTAAACGGCGTGGAGATTTACCTGCCGCTGAAGGGGCTGATTGATGTAGAGAAGGAAACTGCCCGCCTGAACAAGGAGCTGGCAACCCTGGACAAGGAAATCAGCCGCCTGGAGAAGAAGTTGGGCAATCAGGGCTTTTTGGCCAAGGCACCTGCCCAGGTGGTAGCTGGTGAGCAGGAGAAGCTGAAGGGCTATCAGGAGAAGCAGAATGCGGTGAAGGAGCGACTGGCGTATTTGCAGAATATCTGATGGGGAAATTGCATATTTCAAGGAACGGAAATCGTTTTATCGGGCATAGTGCAATGCACGGGAATATGCGATGCTTTGGAGGTGAAAGGTTATGAATTATGAGGAAAGCCTGGCTTATCTGGATGAGCTGAATATCTTCGGCATGAATTTCGGTCTGGCGAGGATTGAAAAGCTCCTGTACCTTCTGGGGGAGCCCCAGAAGGCGTATAAGACAATCCATGTGACCGGCACCAACGGCAAGGGCTCCGTGACTGCCATGCTGGCCTCCGGCTTGCAGGCGGCAGGCATCAGGACGGGCATGTACATCTCGCCCCATCTTTCCGCCTATACGGAGCGGATGGTGATTGACGGCAGGCAGGTGTCTGAGGCGCAGTTTGCCGATGCTTTGAGCGTGGTGCGTGATATCTGCGAGTTTATGGCAGGAGAGGGGGATGAGCACCCTACCCAGTTTGAGGTGATTACGGCAGCTGCTTTTCTGATGTTCAAGAAGGCAAAGGTGGAATATGCCGTCATCGAGGTGGGACTGGGAGGCCTGCTGGACTCTACCAACGTAATCCTGCCGGAGGTCTCCGTGATTACCAACGTAACCTTTGAGCATGCAGATAAGTGCGGCGGCACCCTGGAGGGGATTGCCCGCCACAAGGCAGGCATTATCAAGCCGGGGGTGCCGGTGGTAACAGGCGCTACTGGACAGGCACTGGAGATTATCAAGGAAGAAGCACAAGCCAAGGGATGCGCCCTGTATATCATGGGTGAGGATTTTGCCGCCGAGGCCATGAAGCCCCTGGGGCAGCTGTCCATTCCGCCCAATCTGGGGGCAACGGGCTATGGCGCTCAGGACAGGGCTCTGACGGATATGCAGATGGAGGCCCTGTCCAAGCTGCACATGGATTGCAGCGAGTGCGGCGACAGTGAGCAGCTGGTGGCCTTCAAGGGCAAAAATGCTGTGTTTGGCAGCATGGATTACAAGCTGTCCCTGCTGGGGCTCCATCAGGTGCAGAACAGCGCCTTGGCCGCGGCAGTGATGATGGTGCTGGCAACGGACGACCTGCGGTTCACCAAGAAGGCCATCAAGCAGGGCATGAAGCGTGTGACATGGCCGGGCCGCTTTGAGCTGATTAAGGGCTATGATTACAAGGTGCTGATTGACGGTGCCCACAACCCTGCCGGGATTGCTACCCTGCGGGCCAGCCTGGATTATTATTTCCCGGCGGAGCAGCGCGTCTTTGTGCTGGGAATATTGAAGGACAAGGATTATCAGCAGATGCTGGATATCCTGCTTCGCCCGGAGGACAAGGTGGTGCTGACTACCCCTGACTCGGAGCGGGCGGCAGAGCCTGCCGAACTGCTCCCTTATGTGAAGTCTGAGTGCAGGGAGGCTGTGGCAGATGCAGCTGCCGCCCTGCAAAGGGGGCAGCTGCTGGCACAGGCAACGGGCGAGCCGAATAACACGCTGCTTATTTGCGCAGGTTCCCTGTATCTTATTGGTGCACTCAGGGATTTGCTGGTGAAAGGGTAATTTTATCAGCCCGGAAGTTTAGCAAAAACCTTGTGTAGAATAAAAATTTGTGGTATTATGGTTTGGTGTACTATGGTAAAGAATGGGGATAACTATGCGCTGAATTAGATTTGCCGGTGTCCCTGCACAAATATTTTTCAGGAGGTCATTAGACACAATGGAAGTAAACGTAAAGGATTTGGAGAACTCTCAGGTTGAATTTGAAATCACTGTACCGGCTGCAGAGCTGGATAAGGCTTATGAGGCTGCATACAAGAAGGTTGCCAGCAAGGTAAACATCCCTGGCTTCCGCAAGGGCAAGGCTCCAAAGATGATTGTAGAGCGCCATGTAGGCAAGGAATATATCATTGATGAGGCTGTAGAGATTGCTGCACCAAAGGCTTTCTTTGAGGCACTGAAGGAGAAGGAAATCGACATCGTTACCCGTCCTGAGTTCGAGGTGGTTACCAAGGAGCTGGGCAAGGATCTGGTGTTCAAGGCAACTGCTACCAAGAAGCCTGAGGTTCAGCTGGGCGAGTACAAGGGCCTGAAGGTTGAGGTTCAGAAGGATGCTGTTGATGACGAGGCAGTTCAGCTGCAGCTGACCCGTATGCTGGATCGTCAGGCTGATATGGTTGAGGCTGAGGCAGGCTCCGAGGTGGCAAAGGATGATTTCATCACCTTGGACTTCAAGGGCTTTGTTGATGGCGAGGCTTTTGCCGGCGGCGAGGGCAAGGACTACCCTCTGCAGATCGGCTCCAACAGCTTCATTCCTGGCTTTGAGGATCAGCTGATCGGCGCCAAGATTGGCGAGGAGAAGGATGTAAACGTAACCTTCCCTGAGGAGTATCACGCTGAGGAGCTGAAGGGCAAGCCAGCAGTGTTCAAGTGCACTGTCAAGAGCATCAAGAGAAAGGTTCTGCCTGCCCTGGATGATGAGTTTGCCAAGAAGGCAAGCACCTTCCAGACTCTGGATGAGCTGAAGGCTGATATCCGCTCCAACCTGGAGAAGACTGCTGAGAGCAAGGCTGAGTCCGAGAAGCGCGAGGAGGCTATCAAGCAGGCTACTGAGAATGCAACAGTTGAGGTTCCTGAGGTTATGGTTGAGCATCGCATCAACGTCATGATTCAGGAGCTGGCTATGCGCCTGGAGCAGCAGGGCATGAAGCTGGAGATGTACCTCCAGTATGCAGGCACCGACATCAACAAGCTGCGTGAGACCTACAGGGACACCGCTGCTGCCAACGTGAAGACCGACCTGGTTCTGGAAGCTGTAGCAAAGGCTGAGGGCATCAAGGTTGAGACCGAGGAGCTGGATGCAGAGGTTGAGGCTATGGCCAAGGCTTATGGCTCAACTTTCGCCGAGGTGAAGAAGATTATTACCCAGCAGGGCCGTACCGGGGATTTGATTGAGACTGTCCTGAAGCGCAAGACTGCCCAGTTCATCATTGACAACGTTGCTGAGTAATCAGCCGGGTATTGGCCAGGTGTTAGTTGAGCAATTCGGGTGATTACCGGTATTTTGTGTAATTGCTGATATTTGTATGGAGCGGCATGACCGCAGGGGAGTGCCGCTTCGTTGTATCTGCTGAAACCGTTTCAGTGAGTTTTCAGTGAGGTGATTGGAAAATGGGTTATGTTCCTATGGTTGTGGAACAGTCCGGCCAGGGTGAGCGCGCCTATGATATCTACTCCCGTCTTTTGAAGGACAGGATTATTTTTCTGGGGGGCGAGGTAGAGGACAACATGGCAAACACCATTGTTGCCCAGCTGCTTTTTCTTGAGGCAGAGGACCCTGACAAGGATATTTATCTGTATATCAACAGCCCCGGCGGCGTTGTGACTGCCGGTATGGCTATTTATGATACCATGCAGTATATCAAGCCTGATGTGGCTACTATCTGCATTGGCCAGGCGGCAAGCATGGGCTCCCTGCTTCTGACTGCCGGTGCCAAGGGCAAGCGTTTTGCCCTGCCAAATGCCAGGATTATGATTCACCAGCCGTTAGGCGGTGCCAGGGGGCAGTCTACTGACGTCCAGATTCAGGCGAAGGAGCTTTTGCGCACCCGCCACATGCTGAACGAGATTTTGTCTCAGCGTACCGGCAAGAGCATGGAGCAGGTGGAGAATGACACTGAGCGTGATAATTTTATGAGCGCATTCGAGGCTGTGGAGTACGGCCTGATTGACAAGGTCATTACCAGGGCAAAGGATAGCGAACAATCTCAGGATTAAGGGGGTGGCGGCATGAGCTTCAATGATAATGATGATAAGCTTGTCTGCTCGTTTTGTGGAAAGCCTCAGGACATGGTGCGCAAGTTGGTAGCAGGTCCCGGAGTTTATATTTGTGATGAATGTATTGAACTGTGCAACGAAATAGTTGATGAAGAGGTGCGGGAGCAGGATGATGATGGGGTTCGTGGCCTGCCGAAGCCGAAAGAGATAAAAAAGATTCTTGACCAGTATGTTATTGGTCAGGAGGATGCCAAGAAGTCCCTGTCAGTTGCTGTATACAATCATTATAAAAGAATAAATGCTGACAGCCGCAAGCTGAAGAAGGATGTGGAGCTGCAGAAGTCCAACATCCTGATGCTGGGGCCTACGGGCAGCGGCAAGACGCTGCTGGCGCAGACCCTGGCACGGATTTTGAATGTGCCTTTTGCCGTGGCGGATGCCACTACCCTGACTGAGGCCGGCTATGTGGGTGAGGATGTGGAGAATATCCTCCTGAAGCTGATTCAGGCTGCTGACTTTGATATTGAGAAGGCAGAGCGGGGCATTGTCTATATTGACGAGATTGACAAGATTGCCCGCAAGGGGGAGAATGTCTCCATTACCCGTGATGTATCCGGGGAGGGGGTGCAGCAGGCCCTGCTGAAGATTTTGGAGGGGACTGTTGCCTCCGTGCCGCCTCAGGGGGGGCGCAAGCACCCCCATCAGGAGCTTTTGCAGATTGATACCAGCAATATCCTGTTCATCTGCGGCGGTGCCTTTGCCGGTATCGACAAGATTATTAACAAGCGCATCGGCAAGAAGAATCTGGGCTTCGGGGCGGAGATTGCTTCCAGGCAGCAGATGGACATGGGGGAGCTTTTGAAGAAGCTGGCACCGGATGACCTGATGAAAAGCGGCCTGATACCGGAGTTCATCGGCAGGCTGCCTGTGGTGGTGACATTGGCGCCGCTGGAGGAGGCTGACCTGGTGGAAATCCTCACCAAGCCTAAGAATGCACTGGTGAAGCAGTATCAGCACCTGCTGGATTTGGACGGGGTTAAGCTTTCCTTTGACGAGGAGGCCCTGCGCAGCATTGCCAAGGAAGCCCTGAAGCGCAAGACAGGTGCCCGTGGCCTTCGGTCCATCATCGAGGAACTGATGAAGAATGTCATGTACGAAATCCCGTCTATGGATGGCGTAACTGGCTGCCTGGTGACCAAGGATGTGGTCCTGGAGAAGAAGGACCCTGTACTGTCCTATGGAAATCGCAAGCATGAGGCATCGGCCTGAGCCGGCTTCTGCCTTTGTGCTGATAAATTGAGCAGAATGTATAGGCGTTGCCTCAGGGTAACGCCTATGTTTATATAGATTTTTTTGCGGAGGTGAATTTTATGGAGGAAATGGATGAAAATGTAGTGGTGCTGCCTGTGCTGCCGCTACGGGGCATGATGGTATTTCCATATATGATGGTTCATCTGGACGCCGGCAGGGAGCAGTCGATTTCCGCCCTGGAAAAGGCCATGCTGGGAGAGGACAAGCACGTTTTCCTGGTGGCGCAGCGGGATTCTGATTTGGAGGACCCGCAGATGCCTGATTTGTACAGCGTGGGCACGGTGGCCGAGGTAAAGCACCTGATGAAGCTGCCGGACGGGGCAATCCGGGTGCTGGTAGAGGGCCTGTACCGCGGCCAGATTGTCAGCGCCATTGAGCAGGAGGAAGACTACCTGATAGCCAATGTCAGGGAGTACCATGACAAGATTGACAAGTCCATAGAGATGGAGGCCCTGGTCCGCGTGGTGGTCCATGAGTTTGAGCAGTGGGTCAAGAGCAGCAAGAAGATTCCGGCAGACGCTATGGTGTCTGTTTCGATTATAGATGATGCCGGGCGGCTGGCGGACATGATTGCCGGCCACATCAACCTGAAGCTGGATGACAGGCAGGCAATCCTGGAGAGCATCGATGTGAAGGAAAGGCTGGAGAAGCTGTACGGCTTCCTGAAGCGGGAAAAGGATATCCTGGACATCGAGCGCAAGATTGGCACCCGGGTGCGGCGCCAGATTGAGAAGGTGCAGAAGGAATATTATCTCCGGGAGAAGGTCAAGGCCATCCACAATGAGCTGGGTGACCAGAACGGCATCCTGGGGGATATTGAGGAATACAAAGAAAGGCTGAGCAAGGGGCACTTCCCTGACGAGGTTGTGAAGACCGTGGAGAAGGAGCTGAAGCGGCTGGAAAGGACCCAGGGCATGTCCCAGGAGGGAGCCGTCATCGGCACCTATATTGACAACCTGCTGTCCATGCCTTGGGAGAGCCTGTCAGAGGATATCAACGATATCAAGGCGGCAGCCGCCGTGCTGGATCGCGACCACTACGGGCTGGAAAAGGTCAAGGAGCGCATCCTGGAGTTCTTGGCGGTGCGCCAGCTGACCAACGGCCAGAATGGGCCTATCCTGTGCCTGGTGGGGCCGCCGGGGGTGGGCAAGACTTCCCTGGCCGGTTCCGTAGCAAAGGCCCTGGGCAGGAAGTTTGTCCGTGCCTCCCTGGGTGGCGTACGGGACGAGGCGGAGATACGGGGTCATCGCCGCACTTATGTGGGAGCCATGCCGGGGCGGATTCTGGAAGCCCTGAAAAAGGCAGGTACCAGAAATCCTGTGTTCCTTTTGGATGAGGTGGACAAGATGGGCTCTGACTATAAGGGAGACCCTACCTCGGCTCTTCTGGAGGTGCTGGACCCGGCTCAGAACAATACCTTCAGCGACCATTATATTGAGCTGCCCTTTAATCTGTCCGATGTGCTGTGGATTGTGACTGCCAACGATATAGGCTCCATTCCCCGGCCTCTGCTGGACCGCATGGAGGTCATTACCCTGTCCAGCTATACGGAGCAGGAAAAGCTGGAGATTGCCAAGCAGTACCTGCTGCCCCGGCAGCGGACCAAGAACGGCCTCTCCGGCAAGGAAATCAAGCTGGGAGCAGGCGTCCTGCAGCGCATGATTAACGAGTACACCAGAGAGTCCGGTGTCAGGGAGCTGGAGCGGGTTATCGGCCATCTCTGCCGCAAGGTGGCACGGAAAATCGTGGAGGGTGATACGGAGTCTGTATATGTCACTACGAAAAATCTGGTGGACATCCTGGGCAAGGTGAAGTACCCTCATACCAAGGCCAAGCGCAAGCCGGAGGTGGGGCTGTGCACCGGCATGGCCTGGACCCAGGTGGGGGGCGATATCCTGCCTACCGAGGTGAATATTTTCCCGGGCACCGGCAAGCTGATTCTCACCGGCAAGCTGGGTGATGTGATGAAGGAGTCGGCCCAGGCCGCCCTTTCCTACATACGCAGCCGCCAGGACAAGTTTGAGCTGGCAGAGGGCTTTTATGAGAAGAACGATATCCATGTGCATTTTCCTGAGGGTGCCGTGCCAAAGGACGGCCCGTCCGCCGGTATCACCATGGCAACGGCTATCGTGTCAGGGCTGACCGGCCGCAAGATAAGAAGCGATGTGGCAATGACCGGGGAGATTACCATCCGCGGCAATGTGCTGGCCATTGGCGGCCTGAAGGAAAAGGTGCTGGCGGCATACCGGGAGGGCATCAGGACCATCGTTCTGCCTAAGGAAAACGAGCGGGATATTGAGGATATTCCTGAGAGCGTCCGGGAGAAGCTGGAATTTGTGCCGGTGGAAAATATGGACAAGGTGCTGGAAACAGCCCTTTGCCAGTGATGAAAAGGGCAGGTGAGTGCCGTGGCAGATAAGGTGATTATTACTCAGGGGAAGTATCTGGCCTCTGCTGTAAAGCCGGAGCAGTATCCTGAGGTGCAGCGCAGGGAAGTGGTGTTCATAGGCCGCTCCAATGTGGGCAAGTCCTCCCTGATAAACTCCCTTACCCGGGTGCGGAACCTGGCCAGGGTTTCCAGCCAGCCGGGCAAGACCCAGACCATCAATTTTTATGAGATTGGCGCCAAAATTCAGGCTGTGCCGGAGCGGCAGGATTTTTATCTGGTGGATTTGCCGGGCTATGGCTATGCCAGGACCGGGGCGGAGCGCAGGAAGATTTGGAGCAGGTTTATCAATGAGTACCTGCTGAACTCTCCTAACATCCAGTTTGTGTGCCAGCTGATTGATATCCGCCATGAGCCTATGGTATCGGATGTGGAGATGTTCAACTGGCTGGTGGAAAACAACCTGCCGGTGCTGGTCATCGCCACCAAGGCGGACAAGGTCAGCAAGAATGTGGCAGCCAAAAGCATCGCGGCTATCAAGCGGAAGCTGGGGGTGCAGGAAATGGATGTGCTGCCTTATTCCTCGGTAAAAAATCAGGGCAGGGATGAGCTGCTGGAGGTTATTGCCGGGTGCCTGATGGATGATGGTGATGATATGGATAATGGCGATTCTGATTGCCCTGCTGATGATGAGGCAGGAGAAAATGGCTAATAAAAGTGAATGAGGTTCATTTTTATTGACAATCCCTGTGCAGTCGGGTAAAATAAATATAAGCTCCTGGGCTTTCGGGCTTGGGAGCTTTTGTTTTTTTGATATTTTTGTCTCGAAGTTTGGTATTTTAGTTTGGCGGTATTTGTCTGCCGCGTTGCAGAGTGTACTTTTGTTTTTGAGGTTTGGTGCTTGTTATGCTGGAATTAACGGATTTGGATAAAAAACTGCTGAATCTGCTGCAGGGAAAGCTGCAGCTGGTGTCCCGTCCCTTCAGGCTGATTGGCCAGGAACTGGGCATGAGCGAGGAGCAGGTCATCACCAGGCTGCAGCTTTTGAAGGAAGCCGGGTATATCAGGAAAATCGGGGCGTTCTTTAATTCGGACGAGCTGGGCTACCGGGGGACGCTGGTGGCTTTGAAGGTAAAGGAAGGGCTGATGGAGGAAACGGCGCTTTTTATCAATCAGTTTCCGGGGATTACCCACAACTATCAGCGGGAAGGGGAGTACAACCTGTGGTTTACCCTGATTACCCCCAATGAACGGCTGCGGCAGGATATTCTGAGGCAGATTGAAGCTCTGCCGGGAGTGGAAGCGGTCATGGATTTAAGTGCCAGGAAGAAGTACAAGATTAATGTGCAGTTCAGGCTGCGATGAGCAGCAGGAGGCAAACTGGCTGGAATATAGTATGGGCGGCGATGCCGGCTTTGGCTGAGGCCGGTGCCGGTGCTGAGGCTTAGGCTTAGATTTAGGCTGGAAAGGAAGTTGCAGGGGTCTTATGGAAATTACAGAGCTGGATAAGAAAATTGTGCGTGCCATGCAGGATGAGCTGCCTCTGGTGGCAGAGCCCTTCAAGCTGATTGCGGAGGAGATTGACAGCACGGAGGAAGAAGTGCTGGCCAGGCTTCGCCTGATGCAGGAGACTGGTGCCCTCAGAAAGATGGGGGCGGTGCTGAGGCATCGGGAGGTGGGCTTTGCCGCCAATGCCCTCTGTGTCTGGGTGGTGCCCGATGAGCGCATGGACCAGGTGGCTGATATTATGTGCCGCCATATGGCAGTGACCCACTGCTATGACCGCAACGTGACTCCTGACTGGCCCTACAATTTTTATACCATGATTCATGGTGCCAGCCGTGAGGAATGTGAGGCCGTTGCAGAGCAGCTGGCACAGGAAACCGGCGTCACTCAGCGGACTATGCTGTACACTGGCAAGGAATGGAAAAAAACCAGCATGTCCTATTTTGTGTGAAAATACGGCATAATTCTCTTTATCTTTGTTTTAGATTGTTTTTATAGGTCTGATGCGAAAATCTCATACATCTGCCTATAAAGTCAATCGACCATAAAATGCTTGCTGCAACATAATAGTTGTCATCAATGATGTTATTATTATGTTTCATCAGCTGCCAATCATCCCTTGTGGCAAGCTGAAATTTATCATTTTTGATAAATATAAAGTTATTCTTTGACGATATATTAATAGGACGAGAAAATGGATTTTCTCATATTGTGTACGTTTTTGCAGTTTGAATTTGTGATTGCAGCTTGTAATTGCAACTTGAAATTGCAGTCTGTAGCAGAATTTGTTAGTTCACTATCTGTAATGGTTGACAAGGACGGGATGACCATGAAGAATAACTTTGTTTGCTCACTGAGTATTTTGAATGTATTAAATCGTAATTATGCCGCTATGCACAAGAGCATGCTGCGGATTGCCACGGGACGGAAGATAAACAGCGTGGCAGATGACCCTTCGGGCTGGGCCATAGGCCAGCGCATGAGCGTGGAGATAAGATGCCTGGACCAGGCAAGGCAGAATGCCCAGAACAGCCAGAGCATGATGAAGGTGGCAGACGGGGCGCTGTCCTCCACCATAGATATCCTGCGCACCCTGAAGGAAAAGGCTATTGCCGCTGCCAACGGCACCATGACTGATGCAGACAGGCGCAACGTGCAGAAGGAGTTTGACCAGTATATTGACCAGATAGATGATAATGCCCTGGTGACCTTCAACGGCCAATACCTGCTGGACGGCTCCCATAACAGCCAGGGCAGTGCCACCAGGCAGTCCTTCACCAATCAGAGCCTGGCAGAGGATACGGCTTTTTCCACCAAGCTGACGGATTTGCAGTCCCGGGCGGGGCAGGACTTGAACATTCAGGATACTGACCAGGTGACTGTTGGGTACGTGAAGGATGGCAAGACCTACACCACCAGCTTCGATGCCAAGGATAAAACCCTGGGGGATATCTTCAAGGAAGCCAACAAGCTGAACAATAATGCCAATATCTTTGAAGCTGCCAACCTGGATTCGGCAGATACTACCAATGTCATAGGCACTGATGCTAACGGCAACGAGGTGAAGACGGCCAGCGGCAAGAACGGCATTACTGTGCAGGCGAAGGATATCGGGCTGGCTGGTGCCCTGGGTGGCTTTACCATCAGCGTGACGGACAGCCAGGGCAATATGAAGAAGACGGTCAATGCGGTGCTGGATGATTTTACGGAGACCATTGAGGCGCGGAACGGCTGCGGGGACAATGCCCTCTATACCCAGACCGGCACCAGGGCCAATCAGGGCATCAAGCTGGGCATCGGCAATATGACCGCCTATGGGCTGGGGCTCAAGGGCAGTGACGGCAGCGTGCTCAGTGTCAGCACCCAGGAAGCCGCCAATGCGGCGATTAACGTGCTGGACAATGCCCTGAACAAGGCGCTGGGTCAGTCCACCACCATCGGGGCGGTCTCCAGCCGCATGGATTACACCATCAGCAACCTGACCACCCAGAGCGAGAATCTGACCAGTGCCATGAGCGTCATCATGGATGCTGATATGGCAAAGGAAATCATGGAATACGCCAGAAACAGTATTTTGGTGCAGGCGGCTCAGGCCATGCTGGCCCAGTCCAATCAGAATGCTTCCTGGTTTCTCAGCCTGCTGAAATAATCAAGTGCAGTTGTTGGAGCATAATCGGCTCTGACAGCTGCACTTTTTTTATAAAAACATGTGCGCAAAAAATATGGGCAGGAAGTCATGTGCATGAAAAAATCACAAGAAATTCAAATCTTAATTTGAATTTTCATGCCGGTTGTGGTACAATAAATTCAAATTGAAATTTGAATTATAATAAGTAAAACGTGGGAGGTAATATCATGGCAGCAAGGAAAAAGGGGCTTTTATTGCTGGCGGCAGCCTGCCTGCTAGGCGCAGCAGCATACTTGTATAGCATTTTTTGCCAGCAGGGCAATCAGGAGGAACTGGTCTTGCAGGGAAATGTGGATGTGCGGGAGGTGTCCCTGGCTTTCCGCCAGAGTGACAGGATACTGGAAATGCTGGCGGAGGAAGGCGACAGGGTGCAGAAGGGGCAGGTGCTGGCCAGGCTGGATACTCAGGAACTGCAGCTGCAGCTGCAGAGGCTGAATGCGGAGATTGCCGCCCAGCAGAGCACGGTGGACAAGTTTCATAACGGCACCAGGCCCGAGGAAATCCGCCAGGCGGAGGGCAATCTCCGTCAGGCACAGGCTGCGGCGGAGCATGCCGCCGGTGTCTACCAGAGAAAGCAGGATATCTACACCAGCATAGCCGGTATCAGCCAGCAGGAGCTGGACAATGCCTATCACGATATGGAGGCAAAGCAGGCCGCCATGTCTGCGGCAGAAGCGGTGCTGCAGGAAGCGAAAGCCGGTCCCAGGCAGGAGGATATTGCCGGGGCGGAGGCAGGCTTGCAGGCACTGAGGGATGAGCAGCTGCGCTATATTTACCTTCTGTCCCAGTATGAATTGCAGGCACCTGATGATGGCGTCATCCGTTCCCGTCTCATGGAGGCAGGGGATATGGCTTCTCCCTCCAAGCCTGTGTTCAAGCTGTCTCTGCCGGGAAAGAAATGGGTGCGGGCCTATGTGCCGGAAACGGAGCTGGGCAGGGTATACGAAGGACAGCAGGCACTGGTGTACATCGACAGCCAGCCGGGGAAGGCAATCAATGGACAGGTGGGCTATATTTCCGGCACAGCCGAGTTTACCCCGAAAAATGTGCAGACAGAGGAACTGCGTACATCCCTGGTCTACGAGGTACGGGTTTATGTGGAGGATACGGATAATGTGCTGAGGCTGGGCATGCCGGCCACAGTCAGGATTGCACGCTGAGGTGAGGGAGATGTCAAACAAGTTGCAGGGGATTTCCGGGGAAAATCATCTCAGGGTATCAGGAGATAAGACGGGAGAGGCAAAGAAACTCATGGTGTCCGGCGTAGTGCTGCATGATGTGAAGCTGGAGGTGGCAGCGGGGGAGATAACTGCCATTGTGGGCCCTGATGGCGCCGGGAAGACCACCCTCATGAGGATGGTCTGCGGCCTTTTGCCCCTGGGGGAGGGCAGTCATTTGCAGGTGGCCGGCATGGATGTGGCCAGGGAGCCTCAGAGGGTGCAGTCCCTCATCAGCTATCTGCCTCAGAAATTCGGCCTGTATGAGGATTTGACCGTGCAGGAAAATATTGACCTGTACGCGGATTTGCATGGAGTGCTCCAGGCTGCCAGGGAAAAGCGCATAGGCAGGCTGCTGGCTATGACGGAGATGTCATCCTTTACGGACAGGCTGGCCGGCAGGCTGTCCGGGGGCATGAAGCAGAAGCTGGGGCTTATCTGCACCCTGGTCAGGTCCCCGGAGCTTTTGCTGCTGGATGAGCCCTCGGTGGGGGTGGACCCCCTTTCCCGGCGGGAACTATGGGAAATCCTTTTGCAGCTGGTGCAGGAGGAAAGGCTGACGGTGCTGGTCAATACCGCTTACGCAGAGGAAGCGGAACGTTGCCAGCTGGTCTACATGCTGGACAAGGGCAGGCTGCTGGCCAGGGGAACCCCTGCTGAGCTGCAGGAGGACTGGCCCCGGGGCCTGAAGGGCATGAATGGCCCAGGTGCCAGGGAGCCAGCCGAGAAGGCTGCCGGGGAAGAGCAGGGGCATTCCCTGCCTGCACCGGCGGAAATGACAGGAGCTGATGAGGGCGGCAGTAGAAAGGCGGATATTGTTGTCCATGATTTGGTGAGGAAATTCGGTGATTTTACGGCGGTGTCCCATACCTCTTTCAAGGTGTACAGAGGGGAGGTCTTTGGCATGTTAGGGCCTAACGGCGCCGGGAAGACCACCACTTTCCGCATGCTGTGCGGCCTTTTGCCAGCCACCTCCGGGGAGCTTTTCGTGGGAGGCGTGGATGTGCGCCGCCACAGGAACAAGGCCAGGGAGGGGATCGGCTATGTGGCGCAGAAGTTTTCCCTTTATGGGAACCTGACGGTGCAGGAGAATTTGCGTTTTTACGGCGGCGTATACGGCCTGTATGGCAAGGCGCTGGCCCGGCGCATTGATGAGGCGGTGGCGGAGTTCGGCCTTTCGGAAAAGCTGCATCAGGCGGCAGACAGCCTGCCCCTGGGCTACAAGCAGCGGCTGTCTATGGCGGCGGCGCTTTTCGCCATCGTGGTGCCCGGGGACTTTGCCAGCAAAATGGCCGCAGGTGAAGGCGAGGTGCAGGTGCTCCTGAACGGGGGGGAGGCGATTACCGCCATGTCCGCCCAGCGGTATATTGAGTCGGCAGTGCTGACCTGGGCGGCCAATAACGCCCTGTCAGCATCGAGTACGGCTGCCGTGGGACAGGCCACAGTGGTAAGCCGGGTGTGGTTCAACGATGCCAATACCAGTACCTGGTTTTTCGTGCCGGGCATCCTGATGATGGTCATGACGCTATGCGGCGTATTCCTGACGGCAGTGGTCATGGCCCGGGAGTGGGAGCGGGGGACGCTGGAATCCATCTTTGTCACCCCGGCCAGCCTTCTGGAAATCGTGCTGGCCAAAATCATCCCCTATTTCTGCGTGGCCTTTACCGGCTTCTGCCTGTGCCTGTTGGTGGGGCGTGTGCTGTATGATTTGCCCATGCGGGGCTCCCTGGCGGTGATTTTGTTGGCCTCCATGCTGTATATCATCGTGGCCCTGGGGCTGGGGCTGACCATTTCTGCCGTGACCAAGAACCAGTTCCTGGCCTGCCAGGTTTCCATGCTGGTGAGCTTCTTGCCTTCCATGATGCTGTCGGGCTTTCTCTTTGATTTACATTCAGAGCCCCTGGCCATTCAGGCCATCAGCCAGATTTTTCCCGCCACTCACTATTTGCAGCTGATAAAATCATTGTTTCTGGCTGGCAACTATTGGCCGCTGATTGTGGAAAAGTGCCTTTTGCTGGCTGGCTATGGGGTGCTGTTTATCGGGCTGGCCTTCCGGCTGACGAAAAGAAGGGTTGGTTGATGAAGATGGCAGGATTATGGCAGGAAAAGCTGGTGGTTTTTGTGCGCCGCCTGCTTTTTATGTGCCAGAAGGAGCTTCTGGCTACTTTGAAGGACAAGAGGATGCGGGCCATGATGGTGGTGCCTGCCCTGATGCAGGGATTTTTGTTCGGCTATGCCGCCAGCTACAACCGTGATGATGTGCCTTATGCGGTGATAGATGAGTCCCATAGCGAGGCTTCCCGGAGCCTCCTGGGGCATTTTGCCGGTTCCGGCTGCTTTCATCAGGTGGCGTATCTGGCCAGCACCCATGAACTGGGCAGCTTGATTGATAGGGAGGAGGTTATCCTGGCGGTGGTCATCCCTCAGGACTTTGAGCAGAAGCTGCAGCGGGGGGAGATGGCGGAAGTGCAGGTGATAGCCGATGGCAGGAATAGCTCCGTAGCCGGGATGGCAACAGGCTATGCCGGGCAGGTGGTGGCTGCCTGGAACCGGGAGCGGCTGGCGGATGCCGGCATCTCCTGGGGACTGGCGGAGGTCAGGAGCCGTACCTGGTTCAACCCCAATCAGATTACCCGCTGGATTTTTTCCCCGGGGCTGATTGCCATGATTGCCTTTGTGCAGGTGCTGCTTTTGGCTGGCATGTCCATCGCCCGGGAAAGGGAGCAGGGCACCTTTGACCAGCTGATGGTTACGCCCCTTTCCCCGGCGGAAATCCTGCTGGGCAAGGCGGTGCCCCCCATGCTGATTGGACTGGTGCAGAGCACGATTCTGTTCTGCATCGCCCGGTTCTGGTTCCAGATACCCTTTGCAGGCTCTCTGGTGACCTTGTATCTGGCCCTGATACTCTTTATATTAAGCTTGATTGGCGTGGGGCTGATGATTTCCGCCATTTCAGATAGTATGCAGCAGGTCATGGTATACTTGATGGTACTGATGGTGCCGATGGTGCTGCTGTCGGGGCTGGCAACGCCTGTCATCAACATGCCTGATGTTTTGCAGTACGCCACTTATGCAGACCCCCTGCGCTTTGCGGTGGATGCGGTGCGGCGGATTTATCTGGAGGGGGCGGCGGCAGGTGATTTGCTGGGGGATTTTGTGCCCATGCTGATTATTGCTGCCATAACCTTGCCTTTGTCGGGCTGGCTGTTTTATAATAAATCTGTGTAAAAGGTCAGGTGCATATTGTATGAACATGGAAAATAAAAAAACAGGAAGCCTGAAAAAAGGTGAAACTAAGAGGCAGCAGCGGGATGACGGCAGGCAGACCCGGGAACGGCTGCTGGAGTGTGCCGGTAACCTGGCGGCCCAGAAGGGCTTTTCCCTGGTGACCAGCAAGGAAATCTGCCAGATGGCAGGAACGAACCTGGCGGCTATCAACTACCATTTTGGCAGCCGCGATGGCTTGTATGAGGCCCTTTTGTACAAGATACATCAGTTCATGGTCAATGAGGACAGCCTACGGGAGATTGTCAGCAGGGATAGTTCCCCCCGGGAGAAGATTTCGGCCCTGGTGGACATGGTGGCGGAGCAGGCCTGGAGCAGGGAAAACTGGCAGATGCAGGTCTGGAGCCGGGAGGTTATGCACACGGCCCAGTCGGCCCATGTGGGCGCGGTGCTGATGCAGGTGGTGAAGGTGAAGGGCAGCCTGGCCCTGAAGCTGTTCAGCGATTATACGGGGCTGGCTATGGATGATGTCAGGCTGTACATCTGCTTTTTCTGCTTCATGGCCCCTATATTGCTGGTGACTTATGGCAAGAACAGCAATATCCAGTATCAGAAGATGGTCCATGTCAGCTGCAGCGACAAGGAGCTTTTGCAGAATATAAAAAAATTCTGCCTTGCGGGGCTGGACAGCTATAAGAAGTGATTGTGCCGGGGGCAGCCCTCCCCCGCTGTGTTTTAGTAATATGCAAGGGAGTGGTCTTTGTGAGGTTTGAAAAGGATTTTACCAGCAGGCATCGGCTGAAGGAGTGGCTGGAGTCAAAGTCCTGGAAATTTGACAGCATGGATGCCTTTTATGCCTGGCTGGAAAAGTTTATTGACGAGGGGAATATTCTCGCCGTGCGGGGGGAGTACATCGATTTTCAGGATTGCGTGGATGTGCTGGACAATCCTGAGGCGTGACTTTCCAATATGCCCGGCATGCCTGCAATACCTGTAACATATATTATGTTCGTGATATCCAGCGCAGCTTGTGAGCTTTCTTTTTGCATAGATAACAAAATTCATTTGCATACTTGCCTGTTTTATATTACAATACTTATTTGTGAATGTTTTTATGTAGGAGGAAAGTTTTAGATGGCGCGTGAGTCCTTTAATTCCCGTATCGGGTTTATCCTTGTAAGTGCCGGTTGTGCCATCGGCATAGGTAATGTGTGGCGGTTCCCGTATGTGGCAGGCGAGAATGGCGGCGGTTTCTTTGTGCTGTTCTATCTCCTGTTCTTGCTGATTATGGGGCTGCCGGTGCTGACTATGGAGCTGGCGGTAGGGCGGCATACCAGAAAGAGTGCGGTGAGTGCCTACCGGGTGCTGAAGCCGGAGAACAAGCTGTGGCAGCTCCACGGCTGGGCGGCCCTGGCGGGCAATATCATCCTGATGCTGTATTACACCACGGTTTCAGGCTGGATGATGACTTATTTTTTCAAGTTTTTGCAGGGGGAGTTCTACGCCGGGATGCAGGTGCATGATGTTGGCGGCGTGTTTGACAGCCTGCTGGCAAGTCCTATGGAGATGGCCTTCTGGACTGTGCTGACCATTTTGCTGGGGTTCTTTGTGTGCAGCTTCGGCTTGCAGAAGGGGCTGGAGCGTGTCACCAAGGTGATGATGGGTGCGCTGCTGGTGCTGATTGTGGTGCTGGCGATACATTCCCTGACCTTGGAGAAGGCATTTGAGGGCATGAAGTTCTTTTTGATGCCTAACTGGTCTATTGTGGAGCATGTGGGCTTCGGCAATATGATTACTGCCGCCATGAACCAGGCATTCTTTACCCTGTCCCTGGGTATTGCCTCTATGGAGATTTTTGGCAGCTATATGTCCAAGGCTCACGGCCTGGCAGGGGAGTCTGTCCACATCTGTGCCCTGGATACTTTTGTGGCTATTATGGCAGGCACGATTATCTTCCCGGCCTGCTTTGCTTTCGGCTTGCGGCCTGATGCCGGGCCGTCCCTGATTTTTATCACCCTGCCTAACGTGTTTGTGAACATGGCAGGGGGACAGCTGTGGGGCAGCCTGTTTTTCCTGTTTATGACCTTTGCCAGCCTGTCCACGGTGCTGGCGGTGTTTGAGAACATTATTGCCTTGTTCATCGACACCTTTGGCTGGAGCCGCAGGAAGGCTGTTGTCTTCAACGGCATTTTGATTCTGGTTGGCAGCATGCCATGTGTGCTGGGCTTCAACGAGTGGAGCCATGTGACGCTGCTGGGTGACAGGGGGATTCTGGATAGCGAGGACTTTATTGTCAGCAACCTGCTGCTGCCGGGCGGTTCCCTGATTTACCTTTTGTTCTGCGTCAGCCGGTATGGCTGGGGCTTTGACAATTATCTGCAGGAAGCAAATATTGGCAGCGGCATGAAGATTTCCCGCCGCTGGAAGCCGTACTTGCAGTATGTGCTGCCACTACTCTTATTCTTCATTTTAGCACGAGGATTGATTACCTAAAAAACTGGCAAAATTATAAGGACTGCCGTTGCTTGGAATTTGGCACGAACTAAACGGTGACGGCATGTACCATAGCAGGCATGTATATGAGCCTCGCTTCTTAATGAATTCGAGCCGTAAGGCGATGAATGAGTTTAGAAGCGTGAGGCTCATGTCCATAGTGCGGGCGTGCCTGCCTATGGTACTGCCATCACCGGAGAATTATTGCACAACTAAGCTTTGGCAGTCCTTTTGTCTGCAATTTTTTAGCTGATATGACTGACAGTCAAGAGTGTCAACAGCTTTTTATTGAGAGAACAAATTATCTGATTTAATGGGCGGGCTTTTAGATGGCTGCTAGCTTCTCCCTGAGGGCGGCGGCTGTATGCTCCTTGTTGGTAGGGCTGAGATGGATGTTGTAGCCGATGAAGAGCGGGGAGGTAGGGTAGCGCGGCATCAGGCGCACATGCACCCGTCCTTCGTAGATGTAGAAGAAGATGTTGTAGCTGAAGCTTTCCCGCTGATGGATGTCCCGGAGAAAAGCCACGCCCCCCTGAATGTAGTCCGCCAGGGCGTTCATGGCAGCCGGCAGAGGCAGGGGAGCCGGTGACTGCTCAGTGCCATCGGCAAAGCTTACCTTGTCGGAATAGGCGGCTGGCAGCAGGTTGATATTGATTTCCGTAAAGCCCACATGGGGCTGGGTGGCGATGTTTATCTCCACGCCGTCTTTGGCCGCTACCCGTATGCCGTCAAACTCCTTTGGGTCATACATCAGCTCCGGCTGGATTTCCGGGAAGCCTACAATCTGCATGTGGGGATGGCGGATGGTGCCGCCGGAGAGGGGGCCGAAGTTCTTGAACAGCACTACCGCCTTGTAATCCCCGGAGTTGGTCATGGTGAGCCAGTGGCGCAGGGCAAAGCGGATGAGCCTGTGCATATGCTCCGGGGGATAGTCAGGAATATCGCTTTCGCACTGGTCGGTTTCAATAAGCACAAGCTGGTCCGAGGGAACCATGACATTGTACTTGTTTTTCAGCAGGATGATATTGCCCTCGGTGGCCAGGATGCCTGTCAGGTTCTGCACATCGCAGAACGGGCAGGTGCTCTGATTTGGCAGTCCCGGTATGGTGCGGGGCTTCTTTCTGCCCACGGAAATGTTGAAGTCAAGTAAGTTTACGCTCATGTGTAAGGAACCCCGGCATCAGGCAGCCGGGTTCCTGCCTCCTTTCAATAAATAGTCTGCTTGCAGAGTTTTGTATTAGGTGATATAATTTTGCTGTTATAGTGTAAGATGGAGAGGCTATGTGCATAGCCCTTTCTTAATTATAGCTAGATTAGGAAAGATTTGCAACTGAGGCAAATCCCACTAAAAAGGCGGTGAAGATTTTTCATTATGCAGGAAAAAGAAGTTGATGAGAAGAAAAAATCCAGCAAGGCGGAGTCCTTTCTGAAGGGCACCCTGATTCTGACGATTGCTGGTGTAGTAGTGAAGGTTATTGGTTCCCTGAACTGGATTTTTGTGTCCAGGATTTTGGGGGGCGAGGGCATCGGCCTCTACCAGATGGCCTTTCCGATTTACTTTTTTGCCCTCAGTGTCTCTACGGCGGGGGTGCCGGTGGCGATTTCCATCATTACGGCAGAGCGGGTGGCCCTGAAGGATATTTTCGGGGCGAAGCGGATTTTCAGGATTTCCATGTCCCTGATGTTTGTGACGGGACTGATTTTTACCGCCCTGACCTACTTTGGCGCCCAGTGGCTGATTGACTGGCACTTCATCCGGGATGCCAGGGCCTACTGGTCCGTGGTGGCGCTGGCACCGGCGATTTTCTTCGTGACGCTTCTGGCAAGCTCAAGGGGATATTTGCAGGGCTGGCAGCGCATGACGCCTACAGCTGTCTCCCAGATTGTGGAGCAGATTTTCCGGGTTGTCACCATGATTTTGTTCGCCAGCCTGCTTCTGCCCTGGGGGCTGGACTTTGCGGCTGCCGGTGCCAGCCTGGGGGCCTTTGCCGGTGCGGTGGCTGGCCTTCTGGTGCTGGTGTATTTCCACTGGAAGCTGGAAAAAGACATCAAAACTGAGTATGGCAGGGATATAAAGCCCCTGCCGGAGACGGAGCGTTCCTCCACCTGGAAGATTATCAAGCGCATCTTCGCCCTGTCTTTGCCTGTGTCCGCTGCCAGCATCATGCTGCCGGTGGTGTCCAACCTGGATTTGGCCATCGTGCCCCAGCGGCTGGAGGTAGCAGGCTACAGCGTCAACGAGGCCACGGAGCTGTTCGGCTATCTCACGGGCATGGCGGTGCCATTGGTAAATCTTGCCACCATCCTGACTGCCTCCCTGGCGGTCAGCCTGGTACCGGCCATCTCCAAGGCCAGGGCCCTGAAGGATGACAAGCTGGTGTTCAGCCAGACGGCTTCCGGGGTGCGCATTTCCAACTTTGTGTGCTTCCCGGCCTTTGTCATCGTTTTCGTGCTGGCAACGCCGATTTCCACCCTGATTTATAATGCACCGGGGGCGGGACCTGCGGTGCTGGTGTCCTCCTTCAGCATTGTGCTTTTGGGGCTGCACCAGGTATCCACGGCGGTTTTGCAGGGGCTGGGGCATCCCTCCATCCCGATGGTGAACATGATTATTGCCGCCGGTTTCAAGGTGGTGCTGAACTGGGTGCTGACGGCACAGCCTTCTCTGGGCATTATGGGTGCGGCCTGGGCTACGGCTGCCGACATGGGGGTAGCGGCCATCATCAACATGTACTTTATCCATCGCTATATAGGCTATCGGATTGAGCTGCCCCAGTTCATCAAGACTATCGCCGCGGCGGCAGTTATGGCGGTAGCGGTTTATTTCTTCTATGGCTTCACTATGGAATGGTGGGGCAGCAACGTATTTTCCACCTTTGCAGCCGTGCCTGTGGGCTGCCTTGTGTATCTGGCGGTGCTTTTGGTCATCGGCGGCATGCTGGAGGAGGATATCGCCCGCATCCCGATGATTGGTGCCTACAGCATCAGGGCGCTGAGGCGCATTGGCGTATTTAAGGACACAACTTCTGGCAAGGAGGCTGCCTGATTGTTATGAAAAAGATTGTACTGGTATATAATCCCGTGTCCGGCAAGGCGAAGTTCAAGCGCAGCCTGGACAACATTATCGGCAAGCTGCAAAGGCGGGGCTGCATGGTGATACCTTACCGCACCACCCCGGAGAATAAGGACTTGGCGGATTTCATCCGCCAGGCGGAGCCGGAGGGCATTATTGCAGCCGGAGGGGATGGCACCGTCCACGAGGTAGTGAACCTGGTGATGCGGGAGGGCTTTGATGTGCCTGTGGGCATTATCGGCAGCGGCACTTCCAACGACTTTGCCACCTACCTGCGGCTGGACACAAAGGATTACTTTGACAGGATTGCCCAGGGGAAGGTGATGGAGGTGGACCTGGGCAAGGTGGGGGATGAATACTTCATCAACGTAGCCAGTGCCGGGATGGTGACTTCCATCGCCCATGAGGTTGACACCAAGCTGAAGAACACTTTCGGCAAGCTGGCCTACTACGTGCAGGGGCTGAAGTCCCTGCCCCAGTTCAAGGCACTGGATATCACCATCAGGACGGAGGATGAGGAAATCCGGGAGAAGGCCTTTCTGTTCCTGATTGTGAACAGCAGCGTGGTGGCCAGCTTCAAGAACGCGGCAAAGCTGGCCAGCGTGCAGGACGGCAAGCTGGATCTTTTGCTGGTGAAGCAGTGCAATATCGCGGAACTGATGACCCTGACGGCAGAGCTGCTGGCTGGCAAGGATGTTACAGAGCGCAAGGAAGTCATCTACCGCCAGGCGGCAAATTTTGAGGTGTCCTGCGATACGGAGCTGGTCAGCGACCTGGACGGGGAGCTGGGGCCAAAGCTGCCGTTGCAAATAGAGACCATCCCAAAGGCTCTGAAGCTGTTTTATTAAAATGACCATAGAAAAAGGGACTGTCCCCTGGCCAGGCAGGCTGGCGGCATAAAGCCGTCCAAGCCTGTCAGGGGGGATAGTCCCTTTTTGGTAGCCTGTTTGCCTTTTACAAGCTGTTTGCTGCTTACTGGAGAGGCGGCAGGTCCTTTACCCAGCCCCGGAAAGCGCGGATGATGTTGCCGGCAGGCATGGCATCCAGCTGCTCATCAGTCAGGTCAGGGGGAATCATCGGTGCCAGGGTAGCGGCAGCGGCCAGAAACTCCTCCAGGCTCATATCACCCAGGGCAGGCTTCACGGTTTCATAAGCCTCCTGAGGGCTTTTGGCGGCAGCCAGCTTCTGGAGCATCTCAGGATTCTGCATAATCATAGCACCAATCTGCATAAACTTCTCAGGTATCATTAAATCACATTCCTTCATAAAAATATTCCTAATACAGGGATATTATAGCAAATATCTGCTAATTTTGGAAACATTTTTGGAATCGGGAAAAAATTTTAGTGCAGTAAAGGCACAAGTGGATTATACTATATAGTGTCAGATAGGAGGGAATTTCATGACGGAGCAGTTAAGGGGACTCTTGCGGGCAATTACTCATGAGCATGTATATATTCAGACCCACAATTTCCCGGACCCTGATGCCATAGCCTCCGCCTACGGCCTGCAGCAGCTGCTCAGGCACTGCGGCGTGGAGTCCACGGTATGCTATCAGGGCAAGATTGAAAGGTTCAACACCAACTACATCATGGAAAAGCTGGGCATCAGCTTCAGCAGGCTGGTGGATATCAATGATGTTCTGCGGGAGGATGACGAGATTATCCTGATAGACTCCCAGAAGTACAATTCCAACGTGGAGGATGCCAATGGGACGGAAATCGCCAGCATTGACCACCATCCCACGTTTTTTGCGGCGGAGTACCGCTTTGCGGACATTCGCCCGGAGGTGGGCTCCTGCGCGGCGATTATTGCCAGCTACTTTTTTAAAAACGGCATCCCGATGGATGACAAGACGGCCTTGGTGCTGACCTTTGGCATCCGCAGCGATACGGCGAAGCTGTCCCGGGGGGTGAGCCAGCTGGATCTTGATATGCTCTCCCGGCTGTTTGCCTACTGTGACGGGGACACCATTTATTACCTGGAAAACTCAGAACTGGAGTTCAAGGATTTGGAGGCTTATGCCAAGGCCATAGAGAGCATAGAGCTGTATGATGGGGATACGGCCTTTGCCTTTGCCGGGGAAAATTGCCCGGAGGCACTGGTGGCTTCTGTTTCGGATTTTATCCTGAGCCTGGTGGCAGTCAGCTTTTCCGTGGTGTATTCCCGGAAGGAAACGGGCCTGAAGCTGTCCGTCAGGTGCAGCAGCGGCCTGGATGCCGGCGCGATTACGGCAAGGGCCCTGGCCAGCTTTGGCAGCGGCGGCGGCCATCAGGTGATGGCGGGGGGCTTCGTGCCTTTTACCGGCCAGGATATGCAGCTGGCAAAGCTGGTGACGGCCATCAAGGAAGCATTTATCCAGCAGATTAAGCTGGCCAAGGTAAAAAAGAGCAACCTGTCCGAACTGTATACCAATGGCATAAGCATGGATGATAAATAAGAGGGTGGCGTGTGATGGGGCGTAGCATGGGGCGTTGCTGCGGATGGCAGTCCCGTGCTGCTTTTTGTGTGCCACGGTTTTGGGAAGGAGCGGAGCGGTTTGAAGCTGTTGCATCTGGGGGATCTGCATCTGGGCAGGTCCCTGGGGGATTTTGATTTGCTGGGGGACCAGCGCTATATACTGGACAAGATAGTGGAAATTGCCGAAAAACGGCAGGTGGACGCAGTGCTGATCGCCGGTGATGTCTATGACAGGCCGGTGCCCGGGGAGGGGGCGGTGCGGCTGCTGGATTATTTCCTGAACAGGCTGGCAGGGCTGGGCGTCAGGGTATTGATGATCAGCGGCAACCACGATTCGGATGAGCGGCTGAACTTTGGCAGCAGCTTCTTCGAGGCCAGGGGGATTTATATTGCGGCAAAGTATCAGGGGGAGCTCTATCACAGGCAAATTGACGGGATAAATTTTTATCTTCTGCCCTTTGTGAAGGCATCCCAGGTGCGCCACTTCTTCCCGGAGGCGGAGATAGAAAGCTATGACCAGGCGGTGAAGGTGATTTTGCAGCAGGCCGGTATCGATCCCGGAGCCTGTAATGTGCTGGTGGCCCACCAGTTTGTAGCCGGCAGCGGCCTTATGCCTGAGCTGGCTGGCTCGGAAAGCGCTGCCGTGCAGCAGGTGGGGCTGGTGGAGCAGATAGGGGCGGATAATTTTGCGCCATTTGCCTACACGGCCCTGGGACATATCCACAGGCCCCAGCAGGCAGGCCGGGAAAATGTGCGCTATGCAGGCTCCCCCCTGAAATACTCCCTGGGGGAGTGCAGCGATGCCAAGAGCGTGCCCCTGATTGCTCTCGATGAGTCTGGCAGGGCCTCCATAGAGCTGCTGCCCCTGAAGCCAAGGCGGGATTTGCGGCACCTGACCGGCAGGCTGGAGCAGCTCCTCAGCCGGGAGAATGTGCAGGATACGGATGATTATATCTACGTTACCCTGACGGATGAGGAGCCCCTGGACAATGCTATGGGGATTATCCAGGGGTATTATCCCCATGCCGTCAAGCTGGACTACCGCAATTCCCGGACGCTGGCTATGGAAAAGGAAGATGTGTTCCAGGCGGCGGAGCTACGCTCCTTTGACGACCTGGTGGGGGATTTTTACCGGCTGGTCTACGGGCAGGATATCAGTGAGGAGGAAATGGCGGTTATGCAGGAGATTGGTGTAAAGGCAGGTGTCAGGGATGAAGCCCGTTAAGCTGGTGATCAGCGGCATCGGCCCCTACGGGGAAAGGATGCCGGAGATAGATTTTCAGGTTTTTGATTTCAACAGGCCCATATTGATTGCCGGGGAAACAGGCGCCGGGAAGACCATGCTTTTCGATGCCATCTGCTTTGCCCTCTTCGATGCCGCCAGCGGCAGCTACCGGGGCACAGACAGCCTGCGCAGCGAGTACGCCCAGCCGGGCACGGAAAGCTATGTGGAGTTTACCTTTGCCCATCAGGGCAGGATATACAAGATTTACCGCCAGCCTTCCTATCTGCGCCCCCTGAAGCGGGGCACGGGCTTCAAGCTGGAAAAGGAAAAAGCGGTGCTGTATCCGGGAGATGATGCGCCTATTGAGGGCATCAAGGCGGTCAATCAGGCGGTGCAGGAGCTTTTGCATGTGGATGAGAAGCAGTTCAAGCAGCTGGCCATGATTGCCCAGGGGGAGTTCTGGGGGCTCTTGAATGCCAGGACCGAGGAGCGCACCGGCATCTTGCGGCACATCTTCATGACCGGGGGCTACAAGGCTATGGAATTGCAGCTTAGGGAACGCCGGGGCAGGGCCATCAAGGAAGCAGATGTGCTGGAAAGAAGCCTTATCCAGTATTTTGGCGAGGCGGAGGCGGAGCCGGGCACCCCACTGGCAGAGGAAATCAGCCAGCTGCAGGAACAGCTGCAAAAGAGCGGCGGCATCGGCAGCCTGGATGAAATGCTGTCCCTCCTGGCCAGGGCCATAGAGGCGGATGAGCCCTCTGAAAGGGATCTGGCGGAGAAAATTGCCGCCTGGCAGGAGGTTTTGCAGGGACTGCAGAAGGATTTTGCCCTGGCGGAGAACAATGAGCACAATCTCAAAAAATACAACGGGCTGCAAAAGGAGCTGGCAGGGTTGCGGGAGCAGCTGGCTGCCTGTGCAAAGCAGGAAGGGCAGCTGGCGGAGGAAGAAAAGGCGCTACAGGAGAAAATCCGCAGCCTGCGGCTGAGGCAGGAGCAGCTATCCGCCATGCCTGAAAAGCTGGCCGCCTGCCAGCAGGAAATTAATGCCCTGAAGGAGCTGGCTGACAGGCTGGGCAATTTGCAGAGCCAGCAGGTGCCCAAGTACGGCAGGGTAAAAAAACGGCTGGCGGAGCTGCGGGAGGGGCTGGAGTCAGCCCAGTCCGCCCATGCCGCTGCCATGAGGGCAAGACTGGATGGGGAGATGCAGCTGGAGCGGAACAGGGCCGGCATCCTGGCCGGAAAGCTGGCAGAGGGACAGCCCTGTCCTGTGTGCGGCTCCCTGGCTCATCCTGCTCCTGCCGGCCTGCCGGCAAAGGCGGTCACGGAGGCGGAAGTAAAGAAGCTGCAGCAGCAGGAGAAAAAGGCGGAGGCGGAGAGAAGCCGCGCTGCGGCGGAGGCGGCGGCAGCCCTGGCGGAGCTGTCCACCCTGGACAGCCAGATAGGCGGCTACATGCTGGAATGTCTGCAAGCCGCCTGCTGGCTGGAAGCTGTGGCACGGGGCGAGGCCCTGGCTATGGAAATCCCGGCGGAGGCAGGTCTCAGGCAGCTTTATGAACTGGTGCAGCTGCAGAGGGGGCAGCTGGCGGAACTTTTGCAGGGCAAGGAGGAGTCGGCCAGAAAAATACAGGCAGAGGTGCAGAAGCTGCGCCAGGCGGAAAGGGACCTGGCGGCGGCTGCCGGCAGGGAAACAGAGGCCATGCAGTTGAAGAAGCAGAAAATGCTGCAGGCCAGGGAGAAAATCAGGACGGCCCTCGCCGACCGGGAGGGCCAGCTGCAGCTGCTGGCACAGCTGGCCGGCAGCTGCAGCGAGGCGGAACTGGCGTCGTACCGGGCGGAACTGCAGCGGAAAAGCCGGGAGGCAGGGATTGAGCTGCAAAAATGCCAGGCGGAGCAGGGGCGCATCCGGCACCGCCGGGAGAACAATCTCAACCACCGGGAGAAAATCGCCAGCCGCCAGGATGAGTTTGCCGCCGCCAGGCATGAGGCCCATATCATCAGCAGGCTCTATAACCTGGTCAGCGGCCAGACAGGCAAGGGCAAGCTGACTTTGGAGCAGTATATCCAGGCGGCCGGCTTTGACAGCATCATCCGGGCGGCCAACCGGCGGCTGCTGCCTATGAGTGACGGGCAGTACGAACTGTACCGGCAGGAGAAGGAACTGGGCAACAAGAGCCATACCTACCTTGACCTGGAGGTGCTGGACAATTACACGGGACGCCGCCGCCCTGTCCGGAACCTGTCCGGCGGGGAAAGCTTCAAGGCATCCCTGAGCCTGGCCCTGGGCCTGTCGGACAAAGTATCCTCGGAACTGGGGGGCATCTCTATGGATGCCCTGTTCATTGACGAGGGCTTTGGCACCTTGGACAAAAAATCCATTGAAAAGGCGATGGACATCCTGCTGAAGCTGTCGGACAGCAACAAGCTGGTGGCCATTATCAGCCACCGGGAGGAGCTGATGGAGGCGGTTTCCCAGCAAATCCAGGTGACAAAAAAGCGCACCGGCAGTTCCATCGCCATAGAATTGGGAAAATAAAAAATTTTTGGGTCAAAAAGCAGGATTTTTAAAACATATATTGAATCTATATAAGTGATAATGTGGTATTTTTGGACTAGTATATGTTTTTGATGTATAATGAAAACGGGATATAATTAATTTTAAGGATTGGGGATGATTGTGTGGCAGAACCGATGGTAGAAGTGTTCATTTACGAGACCAGACAATTTTTGGAGCAGCTGGAACAGATTGCCCTGGGCAGCGAGGAAAACGGCGGCTTCAGCGTGGAGGACGTAAATGAAATTTTTCGCGCCATGCATACGATCAAGGGCTCCGCGGCCATGATGATGTTTGACGAGGTGTCAACCCTGGCACACTCGGTAGAGGATATTTTCTACTATATCCGTGAGCTGCATCCGCAGAAGGTGGATGCCACAGCCATTACGGATATCGTGCTGAATGCGGTGGACTTTATCCGCATTGAGATGGACAAGCTGGACAATGGCGGCCAGCCGGATATGAGCAGCCAGGAGCTGAGGGACTATACAAAGAATTTCCTCCGGGAGATGAAGATAGCCAACGGCGATGACCCTGATATTGACCTCCGGAAGGCAAAGAATGCCAATGCCGCCAAGAAGAAGCCTAAGCAGTATTATATCGGCGCCGCCAAGACGCCGGAGCCCGGGGAGGCGGCTGCCGGGGAAGGCAAAAAGGAGGAGGGCATCCATGTCTTTGCAGCCACCGTTTTCTTTCAGGAGGGCTGCGAGATGGAGGAGGTGCGCGCCTTCGGCGTGCTGAACAACCTCAAGGAGAAGGTCATCGAAATCCATAACCTGCCGGAAAAAATCCTGGAGGATGATACTGCCGCTGACACTATCAAGTCCCTGGGCTTCAGGATTTTCTTCACCACCAAGATGAATTATGATGAGGTGAAGAAGGAGCTTGACCAGACCATTTTCCTGGAAAAGCTGGAACTGAAGGAACTAAACAGCACGGCAGAGTGCGAGTACTGGCCAACGCCTGAGACGGTGGCCATCAACGCTATGGAGAATACGGAGCCCATCAGGCCGGAGCTGCCGCCTGTGACCGAAAGGCAGGAGCATGCGGCACCGCCGCCTCCGCCGCCTGCGGCTGGCGGCAGGGCCCCTGCGCATCACGGGGAGGGGGCCCAGATGATCAGCGTCCGGGTGGACAAGCTGGACAAGCTGATGGACCTGGTGGGGGAACTGGTTATTGCTGAGGCGATGGTCACCCAGAACCCTGACCTGGCCGGGATGGAACTGGACAACTTCCAGAAGGCGGCCAGGCAGTTGCACAAGATCAACGGCGAGCTGCAGGACAGCGTGATGGCGCTGCGCATGGTGCCCCTGGAGGGAACCTTCAAGAAGATGAACCGCATCGTCCGGGATATGACCAAGAAGCTGGGCAAGAAAGCGCGGCTCATCCTGGTAGGGGAGGAAACGGAGGTTGACAAGAACATCAATGAGCACATCTCCGACCCTCTCATGCACATCGTCAGGAACTCCATCGACCACGGCATCGAGATGCCGGAGGTGCGCCTGGAGGCAGGCAAGCAGGAGATGGGCACCGTCACCCTGTCGGCAGAGAATGCCGGAGGGGAGGTCGTCATCAAGATCAAGGATGACGGCGGCGGCCTGAACAAGGACAAAATCATGGAGCGGGCCCGGAAGAACGGTCTCTTGACCAAGCCGGAGGCGGAGTACACTGACAGGGAGATTTATTCCTTCATCTTTGCGCCGGGCTTCTCCACCAAGGAAAAGGTGACGGAGTTCTCAGGCAGGGGCGTGGGCATGGATGTGGTGGTGTCCAACATCAAGACCCTGGGAGGCAACGTGGTGGTGGACAGCGAGCCGGGCCTGGGCAGCACCACCACCATCAGGATTCCGCTGACCCTGGCCATTATTGACGGCATGTCCGTCAGCGTGGGCGGTTCCAGCTTTACCATACCTATAACCAGCATCAGCCGTTCCTTCCGGCCGGAGGACGGGCAGATTTTCAAGGACCCGGACGGCCAGGAGATGATTATGGTGCAGGGCAAGTGCTGCCCTGTAATCAGGCTTTACGATATGTACAAGATTGATGGTGCCATCACGGAGCCGTCAGAGGGCATCGTGCTGCTGCTGGAGGCAGGGGAGAAGACCTTTGGCGTGCTGGCAGACAAGCTTTTGGGGGTACAGGAAATCGTGGTGAAGCCTGTGCCCCAGTATATCAGCAAGCTGATGAACACCACGGGCATCAGCGGCTGCACCCTTTTGGGGGATGGCAGCATCAGCCTGATACTGGACCCGCAGATGCTGCACAATATGATTTATTCATAAATGGGAGGGATTTGAGTGGAAGATGAGAAGAATCTCATGGAAGAGGAAGATACTCAGAAGGACAAGTATCTGACATTCTCGCTGGGAGATGAGGTATACGGCATTGATATCAGGGTAGTTATCGAAATCATCGGCATCCAGAAGATTACCAATGTGCCGGAAGTGCCTGATTACGTGCGGGGCATCATCAACCTGAGGGGGAAAATCATCCCAGTGGTTGATATGCGCCTCAGGTTCAGGCGGGAATATCGTGAATATACGGACAGGACCTGCGTGATTGTGGTAGAAATAAATGGCGTCCTCATCGGCCTGATTGTGGACGGCGTGTCCGAGGTGCTGGACATCGCGGAGAAAAACGTGGTGCCGCCGCCTGACCTGCGTGCTTCCCAGAACAAGTACATCAGGGGGATTGGCAAGCTGGAGTCAAGCGTGGTGCTGCTCCTGGACTGGGAAAAGCTGTTTTCCGAGGACGACCAGGAAATCCTGGGGGGCACTGCCGGGGATGAGCCGGCAGGGGCAGCCGGTGGCGCGGAGCCCTAAGGACATGGGAATACAGATAAAGGATTTGTCCATTATGTTGAGATAGAGGTGCAGATATGATGTTTTTTAAGAATATGAAGATTGGTACCAAGCTGATGATTTTCATGGTCATCATGGAGCTGCTGATTGTGGGGGTTGCTTATCACGGCATTACAGTGGCCAGGGATACGGACGAGACTTACAGGGATATTATGGCAAACGATGTGGAGGCCAGTGCCAATGCCTATGAGATGGGCATGCATTTCCAGCATGCCAGGGCAAATATGCTGCTGGCACTGCGCAGCGAGGATACTGCCAAGAAGCAGGAATACATGGCTGCCATGGAAAAAAATCTGGGCGAGGCGGATGAATGCCTGAAGGTGTTGCAGCAGACTGCCAAGAGCGACCAGGCCAAGACTGAGATTGCAGCCCTGACCACTGCCTACAACAACTTCCGCCAGAGCACTGCCAATTACCTCAGGCAGCAGTTGTCTGCACAGCCTATCGAGGGCGGAGCCAGGACAGCCGTTGTCACCAACTATGTAAAGAGCGATGAGGCCATTGCTGACAAGCTGCATGAGATTGCCGATATGGGCCATGATTCGGCCAAGAAGCGTGATATTGCCATCAGCGAGGAACTGGACAGGGATGTCATGGCCATCGTGCTGGTGGCGCTGGCCATGATTCTGGCTTCGGCGGCGGCAGGCATCCTGTTCAACCGGGATGTGAAGAACCGCCTCATCCAGCTGGGTGATTCCGCCAACAGGATTGCCGATGGCGACCTGGCCACCGAGGTGGTTACCAGCACTGGCGATGAGCTGGGGGATGCGGCTGCCAGCTTCGAGATTATGCGCCAGCGTGTCCGGGATGTGCTGGTGGAAATCAATAACGAGGCTGACCAGGTAGCTGCCGGTGCCCAGAACGTGTCCGATGCCAGCGTGGCTCTTTCCCAGGGTGCTTCCGAGCAGGCGGCTTCCGTGGAGCAGCTGTCGGCTTCCATCTCCGAGATTGCTTCCCAGACGGCCAGCAACGCCCAGAATGCGGAGAAGGCCAACGAGCTGACCGTGGGTACCAGGAACCGTGCAGAGATGGGCAACCGGGAGATGCAGGAAATGCTGGATGCTATGGAGGAAATCAACGCTTCTTCCGTCAATATCTCCAAGATTATCAAGGTGATTGATGAAATCGCCTTCCAGACCAATATCCTGGCCCTGAATGCGGCTGTAGAGGCTGCCCGTGCCGGACAGCACGGCAAGGGCTTTGCCGTGGTGGCAGAAGAGGTGCGCAACCTGGCTGCCCGCAGCGCCAAGGCTGCCAAGGAGACCACGGACATGATCGAGGGCTCTATGGAAAAGGTAGAGGCAGGCCGCGGCATCGCCCACAAGACGGCGGAGGCCCTGAGCGAGATTGTGGGGGATGTGGCCTCCGTAGCCGACATCGTGGCAAGCATCGCCAAGGCTTCCAACGAGCAGAAGCTGGCCTTGGAGCAGATCAATCAGGGCGTGCAGCAGGTATCCCAGGTGGTTCAGTCCAATTCTTCCACTTCCGAGGAAGCGGCTACGGCCAGCCAGCACCTCAGTGCCCAGGCTGACAGCATGAAGGCCAGCGTGGGCAGGTTCAGGCTGGGGAGCGTTGGCAGCAGCTTCCTGAGGAGGGCATCTGCCAGCAGGGCTGCGGCTGCTCCTGCACAGCAGGAGGCCATCCAGCGGCCTGCCCTCAGCGAGTCCGGTGCCGTGCAGCCGGCAAGGCCGGGAGTAAAGCCTAAGACCATTGCCCTGACTGATGAGGAGGGCTTTGGCAAGTATTGATAGTCCCATAGAGGAGTAGGCTGCAGGGGCGCTGTGCCCTGCAGCCGCCGGGGCGATTTATGATGTGAGAGACGGCATTTTGTGCCGGGGAGAATGAGGGAGAGAAATTTATGCAGGAGGCTTTATTTCAGCAGTATGCCCGGCTGGTTCAGCAACATTTCGGCATACAGCTGCCATTGGAAAAAAAAGCACTGCTCGAATCCCGCCTTTTTAAGCTGCTCAATGAAAGAATGGGGCAGCCGGGCTTCGGTAATGAGAGGGAATTTCTTGATTATGTGCTGGAGGATGCGTCTGGCAAGGCCCTGATGCTGCTGGCAGAGGCGATAACCACCCATCATACGTTTTTTATGCGGGAGGCGGACCACTTTGACTTTTTTGGCAAGCAGGTCCTGCCTTATCTGGAAAGCTATATCAGGGACGGGGATGTGCGCACCTGGTGTGCGGCATGTTCCAGTGGCGAGGAGTCCTATACCCTGGCGATGATCATGGCGGATTTTTTTGCCCTGCGGGGGCCGGAGTGGGAAACAACCCTGCTGGCAACTGATTTGTCCCAGGATATCCTGGATGTGGCAAGGTCGGGTGTGTACACGGGAGAGGCGGTGCGGAGCCTTCCGGCCCAGTGGCAGGCGGAGTTCTTCCATCGCCTGCCGGACGGGAATTATCAGGTTTCCGACAGGCTGAAGCAGAAGGTGCTGTACAGGAAGTTCAACCTGATGACGCCGGTCTTTCCTTTCAGGAAGCCCTTTCATGTCATATTTTGCCGTAACGTGATGATTTATTTTGATACGCCTACCAGGGATGCCCTGGTCAGGAAGTTTTATGATTTTTTGGAGCCGGGAGGCTTTTTGTTTGTGGGCCACTCCGAAGTAATTGACAGGCAGTCGGCACCTTTTGAGTACGTGATGCCGTCCGTTTATCGAAAGAAGTGATCCTTTAGTATGGACGCAATAAAAATTTTAATAGTAGATGATTCGATGTTTTTCCGGGAGGTGCTGTCCAGGGGCCTGAAAAGCAGGCTGCCGTCAGGCAGCAGCATTGAAAAGGCGGGGGAGCCTTTTGCTGCCAGGGACAAGATTCTGTCCTTTGACCCGGATGTGATGATTTTGGATGTAGAGATGCCGAACATGAACGGCATTGAATTTTTGCGCCGCCTGATAGTCCAGTATAACCTGCCGACTATTGTATCAAGCTCAAGATCGGCTTACAAGGCACTGGCTATGGAAGCAGGTGCCTTTGCCTTTATTGACAAGCCGGCCAGTACCCTGAGCAGCGGCAGCTATATGGACAATATGGCGTCAGAGATCAAGCGGGCGCTGGCTCATGGCAGGCTGATGGCGGAAAGGGCGCGGCAGGAGGCGGAGGCTGAGGAAGCCCACCTGGCCCAGGTGGAAGAACTGGTGAAACAGGCTGATGCCAATCCCCCTAAGCCCATCGCCGCCTACGAGCTTCTGGCAGAGAAAAAGCCGGTGGCAAAGTCCCTGGAGGCTGGCCTGCCGGATGAGGGCAGCAGTACCATCCGCATGGCGGAGGTGGTGCAGGATGTGCCGAAAACAGCCGTTACGGCCAAAGCTGCAGTGGAAGCGGCGGCTGCTACCGTGGCAGCCACTACCGCTATTGCCAACAGCATGTCTGCTGCCAATAACATGTCCGCCACTAGCGGATTTGTCTATAGTGGCAGCAGGATGAGCACCGCCTCCTACAAGGAGACCATCGCCGCCAACATGAACAAGATCGTGAGCAATATGAAGCAGATGTCGGCTATGCGGGGGGAGGACAGGGAGCCGCCCCGGTCGGTGCCCATGAGCCAGATCAAGGTGCCTGTGCCTGCCAAGACCGTGCAGCTGATCGCCATAGGTGCTTCCACCGGCGGCACGGAGGCCCTGTCTGCGATTTTGAAGGCGCTGCAGCCACCCCTGCCGCCGATTGTGATTGTCCAGCATATCCCGCCTATGTTTTCCAGGCTCTTTGCCGACAGGCTGAACAACGAGTGCCATATTTCCGTCAAGGAAGCGGAAAACGGTGACAGGCTGGAGAATAACTGGGCCTATGTGGCGCCAGGGGACAAGCAGATGATGGTGAAAAGGCTGGGGGACATGATGCAGCTGGATGTGAACCACGGCCCCAAGGTCAACGGCCACTGCCCTTCCGTAGATGTGCTGTTCAATTCAGTGGCAGAGCGGATAGGGGACAGGGCTATGGGCGTCATCCTGACAGGCATGGGGGAGGATGGAGCCAGGGGGCTTTTGAAGATGCGTGAGGCAGGCTCCGTGACCCTGGGCCAGGATGAAGCCAGCTGCGTGGTATACGGCATGCCGCGGGCTGCCTATGAGAAGGGGGCTGTTCTGCAGCAGCTGCCTTTGTCGGGCATGGCTTGCATGATTACCAACGTGGCCAGGTATCAGGGGAGGCGTTAGTCATGCATGTGGATACGGGAACCCCTTTTTCCCACAGGGATTTGGAGAGCGTGCTGGGCGGTCTGGGGGATGGCTTCGTCCTGACCGATGAGCAGGGATTTGTCACCTATATGAACAAGGCGGCAGAGGAGATTTTTGAGTGCAGCTATGAGCCCGGCAGCAGCCTGCTGTTTGCCGATATATGCAGGCTGATAAACCTGGAGACGAAGGAACGTTATTTTTGCCCTGTGGCAAAGGCAATCAGGGAAAATAAGACGGTGGGATTGAGCAAGAATATCGGCATCATGCACGGCGACGTGCAGGTCTACCTGTCGGCCACCTGCTCCCCCCGCTATAACAAGGCAGGAAATATCATCGGCAGTACGTCGGTGTTTCGCGATATAACCAGGCTGCACGGGCTGGCCCGCAAGATGGAAAGCGATCAGTATTATATGCGTTCCGTGTTTGAGGCGGCAAAGATCGGCATTTGCAGCCTGGGCATCCGGGGGGAGATTGTAGAGGTCAATGAGGCGGCCTTGGAAACCCTGGGGGGCACCTACAACGATGCCCTGGGGGAGCAGCTGGGGGATGTGTTCAAGTGCGTCAACTGCATGCCCTATGGCTGCGGCAGGGGCGACAAGTGCAAGTTCTGCATCATCCGCAACAATATTGAGGCTGCCGTGCTGGATGACGGCTTTTCGGCTGAGTTCGTGGCAGCGGTGATTTCGAGAGTGACAGAGGAGCCGATCTGGCTGCAGTTCTTCCTGACCCAGGTCTGGAAGGAAAACGAGAAGCAGATTGTGCTGACCATGATAGATATTTCCAAGCGCAAGCAGAGGGAGAAGGAGCTGACCGAGGCCCGCCGCATGGCGGAGGCTGCCAACAATACCAAAACCCAGTTCCTGGCGAATATGAGCCATGAAATCAGGACGCCGATAAACGGCATGACGGGCATGATCAACCTGACCCTGCGGTCGCCCCTCAGCGAGGAGCAGCGGGCGAATTTGCAGGCGGCAAAGCAGTGCTCCGAGGATTTGCTGAAAATCATCAACGATATTCTCGATTATGCAAAGCTGGAAAACGGCAAGATGGTCATTGAGAAGATTGATTTGGATCTGCATGCGCTGCTGAAGAGGGTAAGTGCCCTCCACGGGCAGGTGGCGGCAGGCAAGGGGCTGGAATTTGTCTATCCCGATTGCAGCCAGCTGCCGCAGTTCATTCAGGGGGACCCCCTGAGGCTCCGGCAGATACTGCACAATCTTTTGAACAATGCCCTGAAGTTTACCTCCCAGGGGTCCATTACCCTGGGGGCCAGGACCTTCAAGCGGGGCATCAAGAGCCTGCTGGAGTTCTTCGTGGAGGATACCGGCATCGGCATGTCTATGGAGGCACAGGAAAAGCTGTTCAAGCCTTTCAGCCAGGTGGACGGCTCCACCACCAGGCGCTTTGGCGGCACTGGCTTGGGACTGATGATCGTCAAGGAACTGGTCACGGCTATGGACGGGGAAATACATCTGGTGTCCAAACCGGGGGCAGGCAGCAGGTTTACCTTTACCATACCGCTGGTGCTGGCAGACAAGGCAGATACGGAGCTGAAGGACCAGTCGGTATTTGTGAATCCTTATTGGGAAAAAAAGAAAAAATCCGGCACCGCTCAGGAGCAGGAAAACATTCTGCCGAAAGAATTGCAGGTGCCCGTGCCGGAGGGGAACGGTGCGGATGAGCCTGATGACGATATTCTTGACCTTTTGAAATATTGCGAGGATAAGCTGAATAGCTAGGAGGAACAATAATGAAGATTTTGATTGCGGAGGATGACCGCATTAGCCGCACTTTTTTGCAGAAGTTTATGCAGGCATACGGCGAGGTGGATGTGGCAGTGGACGGCATGGAAGCGGTGGACCTCTATATGGACTCCATCAAAAACAACAGCCATTATGATTTGCTCTGCCTGGATATCATGATGCCGAAGGTAGACGGCCTGAAGGTGCTGAAGGTAATCCGCCAGCTGGAAAAGCAGAATAACGTGCCGGATGAGGAGCATCTGAGGATTATCATGATGACTGCCCTGGCAGATGTGGGGTATGTGGACGAGGCATTCCGCCAGGGGTGCGATGCCTACGCCTCCAAGCCGGTGGATACCGACAAGGTGGAGAATGTCATGCGGAACCTGGGGCTGATTGAGTAGCAGCGGCAGGAATATGGGGCAGGCCGTCAGGCCCCGCCTTGTTTTGTGATGTGATTTAGCGTGGTTTTTGAGAAAGATGGTTTTGACATGCGTATAGTACCTGTGGAGCTGGGAAAAGACAGCTACAACATTTATATCGGCAAGGGCCTGGAGGAAGAACTCGCTGGCTTTTGCCGGCAGGGCGGCTTTTCCAGCAAGGGATTGATTATTACGGATACCAATGTGGGTCCGCTGTATGGAGAGTGGCTTTCAGGATTGCTGCGTCAGGGCGGTATTGAGGCGGAGGTCTATGAGATTGCTGCCGGTGAAAGCTCCAAGTCCCTGGCGGTGGCGGAGGATTTGTTTACCCGGTGCATTGAGCTGGGTCTGGACAGGAAATCCCCGGTTTTTGCCCTGGGGGGCGGCGTAGTGGGGGATTTGGCCGGTTTTGTGGCGGCCTCCTACATGCGGGGGGTGCCTTTTGTACAGGTGCCTACCAGCCTGCTGGCCCAGGTGGACTCCAGCGTAGGCGGCAAGGTGGCTGTCAATCACCGGCTGGGCAAGAACCTGATTGGCGCTTTTTACCAGCCCAAGGCGGTGTTCATGGACCTGAATACGCTGGCAACCCTGCCTAAGCGGGAGATTTGCACGGGGCTGGGGGAGATTATCAAGTACGGCATTATTTATGATAAGGATTTTTTCAGGTATCTTGAGGATAATCCGGAGCAGGTGCTGAGCCTTGGCCATGAGGCTGCTATGCACATGACGGCGCGTTCCTGTGAAATCAAGGCAGAGGTGGTAAGCCAGGACGAGAAGGAGCTGGGGCTGCGGGCGATTCTGAACTTTGGGCACACGGCAGCCCATGCCATTGAGAAAAACACCGGCTACACCAGGTACAACCACGGGGAGGCCGTGGGCATCGGCATGGTGTGCGCGGCACACATCAGCTGTGCCCTGGGCATGATAGATGGTGCTTCCGTAGAGCGTGTTATCCGGCTGATTGAGGCCCTGCATCTGCCAATCAAGGCAGAGGGCTGCACCGTTGACCAGCTCTATGGGGATATTTTTCACGACAAGAAGACTGTAGGCGGCAAGGTGAAGTGGATCTTGATGGATGGCTGCATCGGTGCCGTTACCGGCAGGAATGATGTGCCGGAGGCCGTGGTGCGGGAAGCTATGGGGAAGATTGTATAAGCGTATGGCTGTGTAATTTTCTAGCTGTAGAGTTGTATGGGAGCATGGGTTTCTGATGTTATCGCCATTAGCAAAAAGGCAGCCGTTCTGTGATTATGGGATATTGTAAGCTGAAAATCTCTTGACAGGGCTTTCTTCTCTGTGGTATTATATTGAAGTATTTGGGCGGTCCTCTGATCAAGGCTATATTAAATTTCAACACTTGACACGAACGTCTGTAAAGAGGAGGATATGAAATGAACATTATTCAGGAATTAGAGAAAGAACAGCTCAGAAGCGATATCCCGGCTTTCCAGCAGGGTGACACCGTAAACTGCCTTGTAAAGGTAGTGGAGGGTTCCCGTGAGCGTATCCAGGCTTTTGAGGGCGTTGTAATTGCACGCTCCGGCTCCGGTGTTCGTGAGACTTTCACCGTGCGCAAGATTTCCTGCGGCATCGGTGTAGAGCGTACTTTCCCAGTACATTCCCCACGCTTGGAGAAGATTGAGGTTAAGCGCCGTGGCGTAGTTCGCCGTGCGAAGCTGTATTACATCCGTAACCTCACTGGTAAGGCTGCTCGTATCCGCGAGAAGCGTTAATTCCGGTAATTGTAGAGGCTGCCTTTTGGGTCAGCCTCTATTTTTCGTTACGGGCAGTTTCTGAAAAATAGCTGATAGTATTGTGATATTGTGTTATTATATTGTGATATTATTATGCTGTTATGTCGGTATATATTATTATATATTATTATATGTTATTACTATACTATGGCATTGTGCTGATGTGAGAGCAGCACAGCAATAGAGAATGCAGAGGTGTTGGTATGGATAATTTAGGGGAAGAAATCAAGGATTGGGTAATATCCATTGTAATTGCCGTAGTTCTGGCAATGATTATACGCAATTTTATTGTAGAGCCTTATTTGGTGGATGGCCCTTCCATGCGGCCTACGCTGGAAAATCAGCAGCGGCTGATTGTGAACAGGTTTATCTATCATCTCCGTGCGCCGGAGAAGGGGGAAATCCTGATTTTCAAGTATCCAAAGGACCAGAGCCGCGATTTTATCAAGCGCGTCATCGCCGTGCCGGGGGATACCATCGAAATCAAGGATGGCAACGTGTTTGTCAATGATGAGCTGCAGACGGAGAATTATATTCTCAGCAAGTGCCGGGGGGATTATCCTAAGGTGACTATCCCGGAGGGGCATCTCTTCGTCATGGGGGATAACCGCAATAACTCCGAGGACAGCCGTTTCCCGGATGTGGGCTTTGTGCCTTTTGATTTGGTCAAGGGCAAGGCGATGGTGGTGTTCTGGCCTTTTGCTGACATGAAAACCCTGCCATAAACCCAAAGCTGAAGGCCATAATTTCATAAAAAAGAACAAGGTACTGCCGTGCCGCTGGCCTGATGGGCTCTGGGGACATGGCAGTACCTTTTCTTTGTTCACTGTATGTTCTTAAAGGCGGCAGCAAGTCTTTCAAGCCCTTTTTCTAGTGCCTGCCACGGACAGGCGATATTGATGCGCTGGAAGCCTGAGCCACCCTGACCAAAAATGTGGCCGCTGTCCAGCCAGAGGTTAGCCTTGTGGATGATGATATCATCTAGGTGCTCATCAGTCAGGCCATAGGCAGTGAAATCCAGCCAGATGAGATACGTTCCTTCAGGTTCTACCAGCTTTACCTTTGGCAGTTCCCGCTGCAAAATTTCTGCCAGCCGCAGCAGTTCCTCCAGGCGCCACACCCTGCCTACAGGATTGTGGGGGCTGCACAGGATGAAAAGCTTTACCTTTGTATCGGCAGCCTTCTGATCAAAATCCTCAAAGTCAATGTGATATCTGCGTCCCGGTAAATTCCGTATAGCAGGTGTATTGCTGTTTGCTGGCAAAAAACTTGATGGCCTTAATTTTTTACGCCATTTTCCAGCCCTGCCAGTCGCTATGAGGGCGGGGCGCAGGCCTTCTGGCTGCCGCCTTGTCCATCTGCCACTGCATGCGCCGCAGCACGCCCTCGCAATAACTCAGGGAATCGGCCTTGTTCCTCATCA